>NZ_JBFBIK010000088.1:0-31833 GCF_040685555.1 Sphaerisporangium sp. NPDC088356 | reverse complement strand
GCCGGCGACCCACTCCGCCGGCCGTACGGCACCGTGCCTTCTCCGCCCGGCACGAGTGGACCTCCAAGCCTGGTGATCTTGTGTTCGCCGTGGCGCATGGATGATTTGCGCCCGACTGTGCCGGTAGCGATGGGAGCGCTCCCAACGGCTCCAATGGCCCTTATCGCGCTCAACGTCTTATTTCAAGCTCCTAACAGCCCCAGGAGTAACAGTTAGGTTTCAGCATATTGACGCCAGCATTGCCTATCGGCGACTCTTCGTGGGAGCGCTCCCAAACTTCGCTCGCGAGGTAGCCCTCGCGGGATCACGACTGAGGGATCCAGCACATCGCGGGGCCCGACTGTCGGGGCCGGCCCTCGATGCCACCTCCCAACGATCGGGCAACCACCTGAGAGGGGTCCGGAATGAAGAACAACATGCGCCGCGGCAGAATGCTCGCGGTCGCATCGGTGATGACCGCCGCGCTCGGTATCACCACCGCGTGCGCGTCCAGCGACACCGGTAGCACCACCGGCAGCTCGTCATCAGCGGCACCGGCGGAGAAGATCACCCTCACGCTGCAGACCTTCGGCGGCGGCACGAACTTCGGTTACAAGTCCGCCGTTGAGAAGTGGAACGCCGAGCACCCGAATGTGCAGGTCAAGTACAACAACCTGACCGACAGCTTCGAGAACGTCTATTGGCCCCAGATGCTGCAGTGGCTCCAGTCCGGCACGGGTGCCGGTGACGTCGTTGGCATCGACGAGGGTGGCATGGGCCTGGCCAAGGCCCGTCCCCAGTTCTTCACCGACCTCGGTCAGTACGGCCTGCAGAGCCGTCAGGCCGACTTCCCGGCGTGGAAGTGGGAGAACGGCCTCAACTCGGAGGGCAAGCTGTTCGCCCTCGGCACCGACGTCGGCGGAATGAGCATCTGCTACCGCGCGGACCTGTTCAAGAAGGCCGGACTGCCCACCGACCGGGACGAGGTCTCGAAGCTGTGGAGCGGCGGCTGGGACGACTTCGTCAAGGCCGGCCAGGACTTCCAGGCCAAGGTCAAGGATGCCAAGTTCGTCGACAGCGTCAACACCATCTACAACGTGGTGCTGTCGCAGGAGGCCGCCAAGAACGGCAACGTCACCTACTTCGACAAGAACCAGCAGCTGATCGTGGACAAGAACCCGGCCGTCAAGACCGCGTTCGACTTCACCACCAAGATCAGCCAGGCCGGTCTGACCGCCAAGCTGCAGAACTTCACCGACCCGTGGAACACGGGCTTCGTGAAGTCGCAGTTCGCGACCCTCGGCTGCCCCGGCTGGATGCTCGGCGTGGTGTCAGGCACCGCCGGTGACAAGTTCAAGGGCAAGTGGGACGTCGCTACGGTTCCCGGGGGCGGCGGCAACTGGGGCGGCTCCTGGCTCGCGGTGCCCAAGCAGTCCAAGCACCCGAAGGAGGCCGCCGAGCTGGCCAGTTACCTGACCAGCCCCGAGGCCCAGCTGCTGGCGTTCAAGGAGGGCGGCAACCTGCCCAGCACCATCCCGGCGCAGGACAACCCCGAGCTCCAGAGCGCGACCAACGAGTACTTCGACAACGCGCCCATCGGCAAGATCTTCGGGCCGTCCATCAAGTCGCTCCAGCCGACCTTCCTCGGTGAGAAGCACGCCCAGGTGAAGGCCGCGGTGGAGCAGATCATCATCGGCATGGACCAGGGCGCCGTGCCCTACGGCGAGGCATGGAAGAAGTTCGTCGAGGCGGGCCAGAAGGCGGCGGGCTGATCGTCCCCGAACGTCACCGGCCCCCCGTGGCAACCCTCCGGCGGGCCGGTGACCTCCTCTCCTGAGCGGCAGGCGGCAGCGGAACCACGCTGCCGCCCTTCGCTCCGAGCGCCGAAAGGTAAACCGTTGACCTCCTCCCGACGGACAGGCCCTGTGGAGTCCACCCCACACGGGCCGGCAGTTCGCGGCTCATCGACCGGAGGACTCCCCATGCCGCCGCAAGGGCAGCCCCTGCCTCCGTGGCACTCCCGCCGAGCGTGCTCATCGCCCGGCGGCGGGCACACCACACATCGCTTTCGACGAAAGAAGGAGAATGGGGCACTCTCCCCATGGCTGAAGGCCAGGGGACCCGCCCCGGAATTCCGATGAGCGTCAACGTCCGCACCCACCGTGCGGATCCCGCGCCTCCCCCACAACGGCCGGGGCGCCACCAATCGGGATCCTCACGCAGCTTCCGGTCCCAGTTCGACCTGAAAGCCACCCCCTACTTCCTCATCTCGCCGTACTTCATCCTCTTCGCGATCTTCGGCCTGTTCCCGCTCGTCTTCACCCTGTGGGTCTCGCTCCACGACTACGAGCTGGCCGGCGGCGACGCCAAGTTCACCGGCCTCGCGAACTACGCCAGCCTGCTGACCGACGCCGACTTCTGGAACGCGGTGATCAACACCGTCGGCATCTTCGCCCTCGCGACGGTGCCGCAGCTGGTTCTCGCGCTCATGCTGGCCAACGCCCTCAACAAGCGGATCCGGGGGCGGCTGTTCTTCCGCCTGGGGGTGCTTTTGCCCCTGGTCACCTCGGTCGTCGCGGTCGCCATCGTCTTCACCCAGCTCTTCGGCCGTGACTTCGGCCTGATCAACTACGTGCTCGGGTCCCTCGGCGTGGACAACATCAACTGGCAGAACGCCAAATGGTCGTCCTGGACCGCGATCGCCACCATGGTCGACTGGCGCTGGACCGGCTACAACGCGATCATCTACCTCGCGGGCATGCAGACGATCCCCCGCGACCTCTACGAGGCGGCGTCGATCGACGGGGCGTCCCCCCGCCGGCAGTTCTGGAGCATCACGCTGCCGATGATCCGCCCGACCATCATCTTCACGGTCTTCGTCTCCACGATCGGCGGGCTGACGCTCTTCGCCGAGCCGGTCATGTTCGGCAGCAACCGGATGGAGGGCGGCAGTACCGGTCAGTTCCAGACGATCGCGATGTACATCGTCAAAAAGGGGTTCAGGGACTTCGACTACGGCTACGCGGCGGCGGCCGCCTGGCTGCTGTTCATCCTGATCCTCCTCGGCGTCGCGATCAACTACGCGTTCGTCCGCCGGATCGGGGGCAGCAAGTGACCGCCATCACGCAGGTCAGGCCAGGCCGGGCCGCCGCCAGGAGCAAGCGGGACCCCTTCCGCGCCACGCCGCTCACCAAGATCTCCCTGCTGTTCACCATCCTTTTGTCGATCTTCCCGATCTACTGGATGGTCATCATCGCGTCGCGGACCAACTCCGACGCCGTCGAGGTGCCGCCGCCCCTGATTCCCGGAGGCAACCTCGGCGAGAACATCCAGCGGGTGCTCAACACCGAGGACGCGCACTTCCTCACCGGCCTGATGAACTCGCTGATCGTCACCTCCACCGTGACGATCTCCGTCGTGATCATCTCGACGTTCGCGGGCTTCGCCTTCGCCCGGCTCCACTTCCGCGGGCGCAACCTGCTGCTCGGCTCCATCCTGATCACGATGATGGTGCCGCTGCAGCAGATGGGCATCGTCCCGCTCTACCAGCTCATGGTGAGCCTCGGCTGGGTCGGGACGCTCAAGGCCGTCATCCTGCCGTACCTGCTCAACGGCTTCGGCGTGTTCATGATGACGCAGTACACCCACCAGGCCGTTCCCGAGGAACTGGTCGAGGCGGCCCGGGTGGACGGCGCGTCCACGATGCGCATCTGGTGGAACGTGATCCTGCCCGCCGTACGGCCCGGCATGGCCGTGCTGGCGTTGCAGACCTTCATGTTGAACTGGAACGAGTTCATGTGGCCCTTGATCGTGCTCACACCGGAGAACCCCACGGTGCAGGTCTCGATCAGCTTCCTCACCGCGGCCCACACCACCGACTACGTGCTGATCTTCACCGGCACGGCCCTCTCGGTACTACCCCTCATTGTTGTTTTCGTCGCGTTCGGCCGGCAGATCGTCGGCGGACTCATGGAAGGTGCGGTCAAAGCGTGACAACGCAGGAGACTCAACCCGAGACCGACGCCCCTGCCCTGGTGTTCCCCACCGGCTTCGTCTGGGGCGCCGCCACCTCGGCGTACCAGATCGAAGGCTCGATCAGCGCCGACGGGCGCGGGACCTCCATCTGGGACACGTTCGTACAGCAGCCGGGCCGCGTGCTCAACGGCGAGAACGCCGAGGTCGCGATCGACCACTATCGCCGCTACCGCGACGACGTGGCGGTCATGGCCGACCTCGGCCTGACCGCCTACCGCTTCTCGGTCTCCTGGCCGCGGATCCAACCGGACGGGGCGGGCAAGGTCAACGAGGCCGGTCTCGACTTCTACCGCCGCCTGGTGGACGAGCTGCTCTCCCACGGCATCGAGCCCTGGCTGACCCTGTACCACTGGGACCTGCCCCAGGCGCTCGAAGACCTCGGCGGCTGGCCGGTACGCGACACGTCGAAGCGCTTCGCCGACTTCACGGCCTGCGTGCACCAGGCCCTCGGCGACCGTGTCCGCAACTGGAGCACCGTGAACGAGCCCTGGTGTGCGGCCTTCCTCGGGTACGCCTCCGGCGAGCACGCTCCCGGACGGCGCGAGCCGGCCGCCTCCATCAGGGCCGCCCACCACCTGAACCTGGCCCACGGCCTGTCGGTCCAGGCCCTGCGCGCCCAGGGCGCCGGCGCCCAGATCGGGGGGTCGGTCAACCTGTACGCGATCACCCCGGCCTCGCAGGACGAGGCGGACCTGGACGCCGCCCGCCGCATCGACGGCCTGCAGAACCGGTTCTTCCTCGACGCGCTGCTGAAGGGCTCCTACCCCGAGGACGTGCTGGACGACCTGAGCAGCGTCACCGAGATCGACTTCATCCAGGACGGCGACCTGAAGACGATCTCCACGCCGTTCGACACGCTGATGGTGAACTACTACAGCCGCTTCACGGTGTCGGGGAAGCCGGGCGGCGCCGCCTCCGCCGCCGCCGCGCCGACCGGCGCGGGGTCGCCGTGGCCGGGCAGCGAGCACGTGTCGTTCGTGAACGGCGGGCGCCCGGTCACCTCGATGGGCTGGGAGATCGACGACATCGGCCTGTACGAGGTGCTCCAGCGGGTCGCCAGCGACTACCCGAGCATCCCGCTGGTCATCTCCGAGAACGGCGCGGCCTTCGAGGACGTCGTGACCGGCGAGACGGTGGACGACCAGGATCGCCTCGCCTACATCGAGGCGCACCTGCGCACCTGCCACGCCGCCATCGAGGCGGGGATACCCCTGAAGGGATACTTCGCCTGGTCCTTGATGGACAATTTCGAATGGGCATGGGGATACGGCAAGCGTTTCGGACTCGTCTACGTCGACTACCCCACCCAGCGCAGAACCCCCAAGGCCAGCGCGTTCTGGTACGCGGACACTATTCGCCGAGGCGGCCTTCGTGGTCCGGCAGAATAAGGCCACACTCTAGGAGGGGGCACTTCTCATGAACGGGGACCGCCGCTCGGGAGCGCGACCGACCCTCGAGGCCGTCGCCGCTCGCGCCGGGGTCGGCCGCGGCACGGTCTCACGCGTCATCAACGGCTCGCCGAAGGTCAGCGAGAAGGCGCGTGAGGCCGTGCAGCAGGCGATCGACGAGCTCGGCTATGTGCCCAACCGGGCGGCGCGCACCCTGGTCACCAGGCGCACGGACACGATCGCGCTGGTCGTGTCCGAGTCCGAGCAGCGCATCTTCGACGAGCCGTTCTTCGCGGGCATCATCCGCGGCATCGGCTCGTCGCTGTCGGAGACCGGGCTCCAGCTGATCCTGACCATGGCGCAGTCCAGCGACGAGCACGAGCGCCTTGAGCTCTACCTCACCGGCCAGCACGTCGACGGGGTCCTGCTGATCTCGCTGCACGGCGCCGACCCGCTGCCCGGCCGGCTGGAGGAGATGGGCGTGCCCACCGTCCTCGGCGGCCGGCCGGTCGGGTTCACGCCCTTCAGCTACGTCGACATGGACAACCGCGCGGGCGCCAGGCAGGCGGTCAAATACCTGCTCGCCAGGGGGCGGCGGCAGATCGCCACCATCGCCGGCACGCAGGACATGGGCGTGGGCGTCGACCGTCTCGCCGGGTACCGCGACGCGCTGCTGGCCACCGGCATGCCCGAACTCGTCGCGTATGGAGACTTCAGCGAGGGCAGTGCCGTCGCCGCGATGGAGCGGCTGATCGACGAGCATCCCACCCTCGACGCGGTGTTCGCCGCCTCCGACGCGATGGCCATCGGTGCGATGCGCGTGCTCAAGGAGCGCGGCAGGGCCATACCCGGCGACGTGGCGGTGATCGGCTTCGAGGACTCCGCCATCGCCGCGCAGACCGTGCCGCCGCTGACCAGCGTCCACCAGCCGACCGAGGCCATGGGCCGCCAGATGGCGCAGCTCCTGGTCGCCCGCATCAACGGCGAGCGCCTGGAGCAGCCCGTCGTGATACTGGACACGCATCTGGTCGAGCGCGGCTCGGCCTGACACGAGGAGCAAACCTTGCCCGAGCAGCGTTTCCCCGGGGAGTTCGTCTGGGGGGCGGCGACCTCCGCCTACCAGATCGAGGGCGCCACCGAGGAGGACGGGCGAGGGGTGTCCGTCTGGGACACCTTCGCGGCGGGCCCGGGCAACGTCAAGGACGGCGACACCGGGGCCGTGGCCGCCGACCACTACCACCGGTCCGGCGAGGACCTCGACGTGATGGCGTCAATCGGCCTGCGCGGCTACCGGTTCTCCATCGCCTGGCCGCGCGTCCAGCCCGAGGGCGCCGGCAGGCCCGACCAGCGGGGGCTCGACTTCTACCGCCGCCTCGCCGACGGGCTCCGCGAGCGTGGCATCCACCCGATGGCCACGCTGTTCCACTGGGACCTCCCCCAGGCATTGCAGGACGCGGGCGGCTGGGAGAACCGTGACACGGCCGAGCGGTTCGCCGACTACGCCGAGATCATGTTCGACGCCCTGGACATCCGCGACTGGCTGACCATCAACGAGCCCAAGACCGTGGTCGAGTGCGGTTACCGCTGGGGCATCCACGCTCCAGGCGTCCAGGACGACGGGCGGGCGTTCGTGGCCCTGCACCACCTGCTGCTCGCCCACGGGCGGGCGGCGCGCGTCCTGCACGACCGGCACCCGGGCCGCCGCGTCGGCCCCGCGCTCAACCTGCACCCCACCTACGCCGCCGACGACGCCCCTGAGACGGCGAAGGCGGTGTGGCACCAGGACGGCCTGGAGAACCGGCTGTACCTCGACCCCATCTTCACGGGCGCCTATCCCGAGGACACGCTGGAGTGGATCTCCGAGCGCAGCCCCATGGCCGCCCACGTCCTCGACGGGGACCTGGCCGTGATCAGCGAGCCGATCGACGTGCTCGGCGTGCAGTACTACAACCCGAACTTCATCGACGCCGAGGGCAACCGCGTCCTGAAGCACCCGACCGCCCAGCTCGACTGGCTGGAGATCTACCCGAGGGGCCTGTACGACACCCTCACCCGCCTGAGGGCGGACTACCCGGAGGTGCCGATCGTGGTCACCGAGAACGGCGTGCCGGCCCCCGACGTGGTCGGCCCGGACGGCGTGATCGACGACGCCGGGCGCGTCACCTTCCTGCGCGACCACCTCGCGGCCGTGCGGGACGCCCTGGCCGAGGGCGTCCCGGTGGAGGGCTACTACGTGTGGTCCCTCCTGGACAACTTCGAGTGGGCCGAGGGCTACAGCGCGCGCTTCGGCATCGTCCACGTCGACTACGCCACCCAGAAGAGGACGCTCAAGAACAGCGCCCTGTGGTACCGCGACGTGATCGCCACCGGCCGCCTGACCTGACGCCCCCTCCCCTGATTCCACTGACCGCCCCGAGTGGGTGAGCCATGCCCTCAAGCGCTCACGGGGTTGTCCCCGCCTCGGCCGGGGAGTCCTCTCCCAGACCGTTGAGCGCGTCCGCCTCGCCGTTCCGGTACCCGAGCCGGCCGGTTGGGTGTTCACGCTCACCACCGTCCAGGCAGGCGGCCTCGCCGGAAGTGGTTGGGCGCACATCACACCATAAAGATCGAAAACTACTGATTCCCTCGGTAAAGAAAGCGCGTCGAGTTGCGCCGAAAGAGGCGCACGGCCCGGTCTCGATTGAGAAATCGAAGGTAACCGGCAATAATATGCCTCATGACGAACTCAGAAGCTGGCCCAGTCTCCATGCTTCTGGCTTTCCGAGCGGAGAACGTCCGCTCGTTCCGCGACGAGCTGGAGTTCTCCATGGGGGCCACTGCCCTCGCGGAGGATGGTGTGCCGCGGGATGTGCCCTGGCGTCAAGGAGGGCACCCGGTCAGGGTGCTCCCCGTCGCAGGGTTGTTCGGCCCCAACGGATCCGGTAAGACCAACATGCTCAAAGCCCTGAGCGAGTTCCGCCAGCACGTCCTGCTGTCATTCCGCTCTGGTGATCCTTCTGGGGGCATGCCCCGACACCCGTTCCGCCTCGATGGGACGATCGCGGCCCGTCCGACACGGTTTGAGATCGACCTGATCCTGGATGGCGTCCGGCATGAGTATGGGGCGGTCTTCGATGACAGCGTCGTCCAACGCGAATGGGCCTACCGCTATCCGCGAGGTCGGGCGGCCCTGCTCTTTCTGCGGGAGAAGGGCAAAACGATCGAACTGGGAGCAAGCAATCGTGCCATAGGCCGCTCCCTCGAAAAGATCACTCGTCCGAACTCGCTGTTCCTCTCCGCAGCGGCAGCGGGAGGCCATCCGGATCTGCTGCCTCTCTTCCAGTGGTTCGAACGCAACCTGCTTCTCGCCGAAGCGTCGAGCCGGGAGGTGCGATGGGCCCTGACCACTCACCTTCTCCGCCACGACGACACTCGCGAGAGGATTCTCGCGCTGATCCGAGCCGCTGACCTGGGCATCTCAGATGTTCGGATCCGGCCGCTTGATCCCCAAGTAGTGGACCGTGTCCGCCGTGCCGTAAAGATTTTGGCCGGACGAGAGGAGGAGACGGAAGGGGCACCCGAGATCGACCTCACAGAGATGGGGCTGGTGCTCAGTCACCGCGGAGCGGGCGACGATGTCGACTTCGAGGTCGAGGAGGAATCGCTCGGCACCCTGGTCTGGCTGGGTCTGATCGGGCCTACCGTCAACGCATTGGAGCGGGGAAGCGTCCTGCTCGCCGACGAACTTGAAGCCAGCCTGCACCCAACGCTCGTCGCACACCTGATCGGGCTCTTCCAGGATCCGGAGTCCAATCCCCGCGGCGCCCAGTTGATCTT
Source organism: Sphaerisporangium sp. NPDC088356 (assembly GCF_040685555.1). NCBI lineage: Bacteria > Bacillati > Actinomycetota > Actinomycetes > Streptosporangiales > Streptosporangiaceae > Sphaerisporangium > Sphaerisporangium sp. NPDC088356. The sequence goes on along the minus strand of NZ_JBFBIK010000088.1, from coordinate 22,615 downwards.
CAGCTCGCATGACGTCACGCTTCTCAGTGGGGCGACAAGCGGACGGGTACTGGGCCGCGACCAGATCTGGTTCACCGAGAAACTCGCCGATGGGAGCACTCGCCTATACCCATTGTCGGATCTGAGCCCAAGGAAGGAAGAGGCCGTCGACCGACGGTATCTTGACGGGCGGTACGGCGCCGCGCCGATCGTGAGTCACCAGGAGTTCACCGAAGCCGCCCGGCTCATCACAACCAGTAGGCGTGGATGAGGCGCCGGGCGCGTGACCTCCGAGGACCTCGGTCATTGTCGGTCGCCGAACGCCGCTCCATCTTGATCTTCACCGAGGGTAAGAAGACTGAGCCGATCTACCTTCAGCACTGGTATCGACTCCATCGGGATCGGGCCATCGTGGTGATCGACGAGTTCCACGGGGGTCCCCTTCAACTCGTCGAGACGGCTTGCGCGCGTAAGCAAGCGGATCTTCGTGAGAAGAAGCGTGGACGTGGCGACACCTTCGATGAATATTGGTGCGTGTTCGATGTCGATGAACACCACAACCTGGATCAGGCCGTCGAACTGGCCTTCAAGGGCGGAATCAGCATCGCCGTCTCAAATCCCTGCATCGAGCTATGGTTCATGATCCATTTTAAGGACCAGTGGGCCGGCCTTCATCGCCATGACGCGCAGGACAGAGCGGAGGAGCTCCTTGGCTGTGGGAAGGCGCCCACGGTGAAAGCGCTTGAGTTGCTCGTCGATCGCCACGATGTGGCGGTGAGCCGGGCACAGGCTCTCGATAAGAAACATGACGGCGACGGTTCGCCGCCCCGGTCGAATCCCAGCACTGATCTGTGGCGGCTGATCCAAAAAATCCGCAGCCCCTCTACCTGACCAGGCCTGACTGGAAGCGGTTTCGGGAGCAGACGCCCTTTGATGGTCATGGACCACGCAACCGTCTGAACAGAGCCCGGCTCCGTGGTCAGGAGTCCTCTCCTGGCGCGGGTAGGTTCCGCACCGCGTATCCGGGGACGGAGGGCCAGCGGACGGTGAGGACCACGGACCGCTCCTCGGCGTGCCAGGAGTGGTCGACGCCGTGGCCCCACACGACGTAGTCGCCGGGCTCGGCCAGCAGCACGCTGCGGCCGGGCAGCTCCACCCGGAAGCGCCCGCTGATCAGGATCAGCAGGGCGGTGCGCTTCTCGCCGGTGACCCACTCGGCACGCTCGTCGCCAGGGGGGTGCACGCCCCACTTGATCTCGACGTCCTCGCTGTGCCGCACGTCGCCGAACGGCTTGAAGTGCCCGAGCAGCCACCCCTTGTCACCCGCCGCGTCGACGTCCGCGCTCCCCACATACACGTTCTCCACGAGCGGCGACGCTAGCAGCCCGAAGGCCGTGTCTGTTGTGCGCCACCTCAAACGGCCGTCCACGCTCGTCCAGGACCATTGTCGGCGAAGCCGTTTGCAAGACCCTCTAGAGCAAGGAGACGGAGAAGCTCAAGCCGACAGCAACAGCTCGGCTCTATCGCCCTCAGACAGCCCCGCCTCGTACAGTCGAGCCTGCAACTCCCGGTGTGCCTGCCACACCTCGGCCGAGACACCGGGAAGATCGTAAACGTATTCGACAGTAACCGCCGTGTCCTTGGGGACGCCCAGGACGACGTGTTTGACCGACTCGACCGCCACCCGCAGCTCCGCAAGGGTCTCTGCGGACACCCCCAAGCTGATCGGAGCGTCCACGGGACCGGCGTACCAGACTTCGCCATAGAGATCGAGGGCGCGTTCCCGGCTCACGCGGAACGTCAGGCGGTGGAGAGTGCCACGGCGTCAGCTGGGCGACCAGAGACCCCCGGGCTGCTGTTCGCCCCACTGCCCGGCGGGCCGCTGGTCCACGCCGAGGTCATGAACCAGCGCCTCGGCTTTCAGGCGATGGGTACCGGGCGGTGGTGCACCAGCCGGTACCAGTTCGCCGACACCTTCAGGGTCGAGCCCTTAGCCTGCCCCGACCGCGCCCCGGCCGAGCAGAGCGGCCAATGCGCCCGGTGCGCCGGCCAGGACGAGTTCCGGTACGCCCACCAGTTTCACCAAGGCGGTCACGCCCCCGAAGCGCTGGTCGCGTACATGGCCCAGCCGCACTGGTTGTACCTGGCGACCTTCGTCCACGGCGCATGCTGCGACCACGCCAGCGTCGGGGTGGTCATCTCCTCCCCGGCTGGCCTCCTGGTGTTCGAGCGGGCGACGCCTCCGGTCGGGATCGCGCCGGTCGCCGGTCACCTAGACCAGCACGGCGGCCCCCCTACAAGCCACGCGCGCGGAGGTCGCCGAAGAAGTCGGCATGGCCGTCACCGGCCTTCGTCTGCTGCTGACCGGGCGGCGGGCCAACCGGTGCCGCCGCCCGGCCACCAGCGAGGTCGGCCACCGTTGGTGGGTCTACCAGGCCGAGGCTTCAGGTCCACTCCGTGCATCCGCCCGAGAGGTGCGTGCCCCCCGATGGATACACCCTGGCCAGCTCCAGCAGTACGCGCAGCGCACGGCCGCACACGCCGACGGACGCCTCAGCGAGCACGAGTTCGCGCAGGAGCCCGGACTGGAGCCGGTATGGGTGCGCTTACTGCACGACCTGCAACTCGTGACCATGAGCGGCGACGCCCTTGCCTGGATCGACACGGTCATCTGACCGGGGACCATTGGCGCGGCTTAGCGCGCCCCGACCGAGCGTCCGATCGCGAGGCGGCGCACATGCGCACGGATACGGTCGCGGTCCTCGGGGAAGACGCTCTCCCACTCCTCGTCGAGGTCGATCCACGCCGCCGGCTGGCCCTTCTCCCCGCCGAGTGGCACATCACGGTCAATGACGGCGGCGTACGACAGGCCCAGCGTCGGCGACCAGTCGGCACGGTAGGAACGGACGGAGACGGCCGCTGGCACGGGAAGCAGTTCACCCGGCAGACCGGTCTCCTCTACGAGTTCACGGGCCGCCGCAGCCCGCGGCGTCTCCCCTGGCTCGACCTTGCCGCCTGGCGGCACCCACCCGCGCACCCGGTGCTTCACGAGCAGAACGTGGCTGAAAGCAGGGTCGGTGACCCAGACATCGGCCGCGAGCGGCTCCATCGGCTCCTGCCGCGCCCGTTCCAGCCATCCCCGCGCGTCATCGAACTCCAGCGCAGCAAGACGGGCATCGGCGACCGCCGCATCCAAGATCATCTGTCCAAGCTCACCGTGACTCACCCGTCACACCCTATGCCGCCTCAGCACGCGCACAGCGGAGGCGACCAGCAGCCTACTGAACCAAGACGAGGACGAAGTGCTGCGGGAGATGGAGCGCATCGACCGCTGGCTCCAGGGTTACCTGGCCACACACGGCTTGGCGCAAGAGCGCACGTTCTACTCCAAGCGCACCTTCCTGCGTGACGCTGTCGCCGCCCGGCCTGAGTTGGCCCCCCTACAGAGGTTGAAAGTTCAGGGTGTCATGGTGGGCTGGGCCATCACCGGGTGCGGTCACAGGGTGGCGGGGGTTCTCGCGCTGAGGGGGCGCATGTCCGTCCAGACCTCCTCGATGTGGGCGAGGCACTCCTCCCGGGTGCCCTCGAAGGCGTCGGGGCGCCAGCCGGCCGGGATCTCGCGGTCCGACGGCCACAGGGAGTACTGCTCCTCGCCGTTGAGGACGACGCGGTGCGGGGCTTCGGTCACGGGGACTCCTTGAGAGGTGGTCGTCGATCGATGAGGTTCTCGTGGTCGGGCGCCGGGGTACGGGCGCGCAGGGCCTCGACGCCGACCAGGTCGTCGGGCAGCGCGTCGGGGACGACCTCGTCGAAGCGGGCCAGTGCCTTGACGCGCATCGCCACCAGCGCCGTCACCGCCATGGCGAGGGCGAAGCAGATGTACATGAAGCCGATCCCGCGCCCCGGGCCCGTCCCGATGAGGGAGCCGACGGTGCCCGCCAGCGGGCCGCCGTGGGCCAGCAGCGGCTCGAACACCGCCGTGCCGTACGGGGCCACGAGGCCGAAGCCGATGGGGAGGGTGGACCAGGCGACCAGCGTGTTCAGCGCGATCACCCGGCCGTGGAACCGCTGGGGCACCTTGACCTGGATGATCGTGGCGTAGACGCCGTTGAGGAGGGTGAGCCACAACGACATGCCGAAGGCTCCGGCGCCGATCACGACCAGATCGTCGCGCAGGCCGGTGACCAGGCAGAAGGCGGCCAGGGCCAGGGTCGCGAGCAGCACGCCGCGAAGGCGCCGCCTGCGCGGGCCGCCCCACACCGTCATGGCGAGGCCGCCGAGGAACGCGCCGAGCCCGCCCGCGAAGGCGACCCGGCCGACGTCGGCGAGCGTGCCGGACGCCAGCACCAGGGGCGAGATCATCAGGAAGAGTGGCGAGAGGAAGATGTTGAGCACGGCGAAGAACGCCAGCATGGACCGGAACGACCTGTTCCCCCACGAGTAGCGGAAGCCGTTCACCATCTCGGTCACCACGGACTCGCGCCGCTTCCACGCCATCGAGGACGGGAACCGGACGAGCGCCACGCTCAGGATCGCCACGGCGTAGCTCGCCACGTCGATGACCAGGATGCCGGACAGGCCGATCGTGGCCATCAGCCCGGCGGCGACCAGCGGGACGATGAGCTGCGAGGTGCCGATGACCATCTGCACCACGCCGTTGGCGTGGCCGAGGTAGCGCTTGGGCACCAGCTGCGGGATCGCTGAGCCGTACGCCAGCCGCTGGAAGGTGAGCGCGACCGACAGGCACACCAGCAGCGGGTAGATGTGCCACGTCCGCAGGTGGTCTGTCCACAGCAGCACGCCGAGGATCACCTGCGTGGAGCCCGCCCCGATGTCCCCGGCGAGCATGACGCGGCGGCGGTCCGAGCGGTCGACGATGGCGCCCGCGAGCGGGGACACCAGCATGCCGGGGACCAGCCCGAGCACGGCGAACAGCGCGAAGCTGGCCAGCGATCCCGTGGTCAGGTAGATCCAGATGGGGATGGCGAACTCGGTCAGCGCCGATCCGGTGATCGAGACGAGCTGCCCGGCGGCCACGACCGCGAACCGCCGCATGCTCGGCCTCGGCCCTACCCCGGCCGCCTTCGGTGCCGCCTGCCGGCCGGCCGCGTCGGTTCCCGGGAGGGCCGGTGGCCCGTCGCTCGCCGCGGTCTCCGGGGGCATGCCGTTCCCTGTGGTCCGCGGCTCCGCGGTGGCGGGGGCGGCGGTGGAGACGTCGTGCAGCCACCATGTGGAGTCCTCGCGGCGCAGGTACGGCTCGGTGCGGCCGGCGGCGATGGCCGGGTGGACCCCGGTGAGGATCGCCGCCAGCTCTTCCGCGCGATATTTCATGAAAAAGTGGCCTGCTTCGTCCAGCACGACCAGGGCCGTCGAGTCCGAGACACAGTGCCACTCGCGGAAGCGTTCCTGGTAGAACTCGGTGGCGGGGTCGCGCTCGCCCACGACGGCGACGACGGGCGCCTCGAACGGCGCCGTCCGCTCCTCGAACAGCCGGCCGAAGTACCGCTCGGCCTGGCGCGTGCCCTGCCGCCGGTTGCGGATGATGAGCTTCAGCTGCTCCGGGTCGACCTCCTCGACGTCCATCCCCGTCGCGGTGAGCGCGTTGGCCATCGCCTGGTCGCTGCGGAGGCGTTCCATCCAGTCCGACACCCGCGACATGAGCCCTTTCGGCCGGGCGAACGGGAAGCTCCCGCCGAGGTACACCGCGTCGACCTTCCGCCCCGCGGCCTCCAGGCGGCGCACGATCTCCGCCGCCAGCATCGCCCCGAGCCCGCAGTGCCCGTACAGCACCAGGGGGCCGTCCACCGCGGCGAGGATCTCCTCGACGCACTCGCTCGCCACCTCGGCGATCGGCCGCGACTCCTCCCCCAGCTCGTGCCCGGGGACCGCGATCGAGTACAGCGCCCAGTCGCGCGGCAGGGCGTCGGCCAGGTCCTTGTAGATGACCGCGCTGCCACCGCCGTACGGGGCGCAGACCAGGGTCGCGGTCGCGCGGCGGGCGGGGGTGAGCCGGTGCAGCAGCTTGCGGGGACCGTCGTCGCCCACCTGCATGAGGCGCGCGAGCGAGCGCACCGTCGAGTGCGTGAACAGGTCCATGATCGTGACCGGGTGACCGGCCAGCGACCGCAGCCGCGCGATGACCTGCATGGCGAGCAGGGAGTGCCCTCCGAGGTCGAAGAAGTCGTCCAGCGCGCCGACGCGGTCCAGCCCGAGCACCTTCGCCCAGACCTCCGCGACCGCCTCCTCCAGCGGGGTCTCCGGCGGGACGTACTCTGCCCCTTCCGCGGGCCGCTCGTCGTCCGGCTCCGGCAGGGCGGCCCTGTCGACCTTGCCGTGGGACTTGAAGGGCAGCGCGTCCAGCCAGGCGTACTTGACCGGGACCATGTAGTCGGGCAGCCGCTCGCGGATCCAGGTCCGCAGCTCGCCGGCGCCCGGGCGCGCGTCCCCGCTCGCGGCGACGAGGTAGGCGACCAGCCCCCGGTCGCGCAGGTCGACGACGGCCTGGGCGACGGCCGGGTGCTCCTGGAGCAGGGTCTCGATCTCCCCCAGCTCGACGCGGTAGCCGCGCACCTTGACCTGCAGGTCCCGGCGGCCGAGGAACTGCAGGTCGCCGTCCGGAAGCCACCGGCCGAGGTCCCCTGTGCGGTACATGCGCGCGCCGGGCTCGCCGTACGGGTCGGGAAGGAAGCGGTCGGCGGTGAGCGCGGGCCTGCCGAGGTAGCCGCGCGCCAGCCGCTCCCCGCCGAGGTGGATCTCCCCCGGCACGCCGACGGGCACGGGCCGCAGGTGCTCGTCCAGCACGTACGCGCGGGCGCCCGGCAGCGGCCGGCCGATCGGCAGCGTGGCCGCCACGTCGGGGACGGCCGGGTCGGCGCGCAGGGTGGTGACGCCGACCGTGGCCTCGGTGGGCCCATAGTGGTTGACCACCGCGCACTTCCCGAGGGCGGCCAGTTCCTTGGCCCACGCCCACGGCGAGGCCTCGCCGCCGAGGACGAGCAGGCGCCGGGGCAGCAGGTCCCGCGGGCTCGCCTCCGCCAGCAGCGCGGCGAGGTGCGACGGGGTGATCTTCAGGTAGTCGATGCCGGCTTCGGCGAAGTACGCGACGAGGTCGGGCGCGGCCGTACGGGAGGGGATCAGGTGCAGCGTGCCGCCGGTCATCAGGGACAGGTAGAAGACGGTGACGCCGAAGTCGAAGGCCAGCGACTGCAGGAGCGCGAACGAGTCTCCAGGCTCGAACCCCGTGCCGGTGCCGGTATGGACGCCGTTCGCGTGGGAGCCGGCCGCCGCGGCGTGGCGCATCTCGGCGGCGAACCGCTCCCGCACGCCGGACAGGTAGAAGAGCACCTCGCGATGCTGGACGGCGACGCCCTTGGGCCTGCCGGTGGTGCCCGAGGTGTAGATGACGTAGGCCAGGTCGCGGCCGGTGACCCCGGTCTCCACGGGCCCGGGGGGCACGTCGTCGAGGACGCCCGTGTCCAGGCAGACGGCCGCCAGTTCGCGGGACGCCCGCTCGCCGGGGCCCGGTGAGGGGGCCTCGCGGGGCAGGCGGGCACGTAGCGCGGTGGTGGTGACCGCGACCCGCACGCCCGCGTCGGCCAGCGCGTACGCCAGCCGCTCCTCGGGGTGCTCGGGATCGAGCGGCACGTACGCGCCGCCCGCCTTCAGCACGCCGACGACGGCGACGGCCAGCTCCGCCGACTGCTCCAGGCAGATGGCCACCCGCTGGTCGCGGCCCACGCCGAGGCCCACCAGGTGGCGGGCCAGCCGGTCGGACCGCTCGTCCAGCTCTGCGTAGGTGAGGGCGGTGCCGCCGTACACCACGGCGGTCGCGGTGGGGGTGCGGGCCGCCTGGGCGGTGACGAGCCGGTGCAGCACCTCGTGCTCGGGCGGCTCGGGGGCGGGCGAGGTCGCGAACTCCAGCGCCCGGCCGTACGGGAGCCGGACCTCGGAGATCCGGGTATCGGGGGCGGCGACGACCGAGCGGAGCAGGCTCTCGAAATGGCCGGCCATCCGCTCCACCGTCTCCGGCAGGAACAAGGAGGTATTAAAGGTGAAATTTCCCCATAAACCGTCGTCTGGGGTCCCGGTCAAATACAGCGCCAGGTCGAATCGGGTGATGGTGGTGTCGAACGGGAAGCCGCTCATGGAAAAGCCCGGCGGCGGCTCCGGGGCCCTCCCATCCTTCCCCCGGTAGTTCTGCAGCGCGAAAAGCACCTGGAAAACCGGCGAGCGGCTGACATCACGCTCGATGGCGAGCTCGTTCACCAGCTGGTCGAAGGGCAGTTCCTGGTGTGAATAAGCGTCCAGGGCCGTCTCACGGCACCGGCCGAGCAGCTCGGTGAAACGGGGGTCGCCGGAAAGGTCGGCGCGCATCGGGAGCGTGTTCACGAACACCCCCACGACCGCCTCCAGCTCCGGCAGCCCGCGCCCGCTGATCGGCGACCCGACCGCGAAGTCCACCGACCCCGAGTAGCGCGCGAGCAGCGCCTGGAAGGCCGCCAGCAGGGTCATGTACGGCGTCGCGCCGTACGCGTCACCGAGCCGGGCGACCGCCGAGGCCAGCTCCGCGTCGAGGGGGAATCCGTACTGGGCGCCGCCGAAGCCCTGCGTCGCCGGTCGTGGCAGGTCGGCGGGCAGTTCGAGCGGGGACAGGCCGGAAAGCCGCCGCTTCCAGTAGTCGACGTCGCGAACGTAGTCGGGCGAGCCCATGCGCCGGCGCTGCCAGATCGCGTAGTCGCCGTACTGCGCGGGGGGCGGCGGAAGCGAGGGCGGACGGCCGGCCCGGTGGTCGTCGTGCAGCGCCAGGATCTCGCGGATCAGGATGTCGCAGGACCGGCCGTCGGTCACGGCGTGGTGCATGGTGAGCAGCAGCACGTGGTCGCGCGGGCCGAGCCGTACGAGCAGCGCCCGCAGCAGGGGCCCGCTCTCCAGGTCGAACGGGCGGACGATCTCCTCGTTGACCAGCTCGCGGGCCCGGTCCTCGCCATCGGCCTCGGCGACGCGGAAGCCGGCGCGGGGCTCGGCGTCCACGACCACCTCGGGCCGCCCGTCGTCGGTGGTGACGAACCGGGTGCGCAGGCTCTCGTGGCGGGCCACGACGCCGGCGAGGGCGCGGTGGAGGCACTCCTGGTCCAGCTCCCCGGTCAGCCGCACCGAGAAGGGCACGACGTACGCGGCGGTGCCCGGCACGTACTGCTCCAGGAACCAGAACCGTTCCTGGGCGTGCGAGAGCGGCGGGACCGTGCCCTCCGGGCGGGCGGCGATGGTCGTCACGGCCGCACGCCGTCGAAGTCGCTGGGCCAGCAACGCCTGCTTGGCCGCCGACAGGTCCGTGGTCACGGGCTCTCCAGGGGATCGTGCGCGGTTTCGAGCAGGCCGAGGGCCTCCTCGTCGGAGAGGCCGGTCAGCTCCTCCAGCAGGAGCTCCTCCAGCGCGGCGGCCAGCTCGGCGACCGTGCGGCGGGCGAAGATCGTGCGGATCGGCATGTCGACCTCGACGTTGGCCCGGATCCGGGCCGTCACCTGTACGGCCAGCAGCGAGTGGCCGCCGAGGTGGAAGAAGTCGTCCAGCGCGCCGACCCGGTCGAGTTCGAGCACCTCGGCCCAGATCTCGGCGACCAGTTGCTCGGCGTCGGTGCGCGGGGGCACGAAGCGCGTCTCCCGCTCGGGCTCGACCTCGGGCAGCGCCGTACGGTCGACCTTCCCGCCGGTCGTCAGCGGCAACCGGTCGAGCCGCGCCCACAGGCCGGGCACCATGTACGGCGGCAGCGTCTCCGCCGCGTGGCGCCGCAGCGCCTCGAACGGCACCGGGCCGGTGACGTAGGCCACGAGCGTGTCGTCGCGGACCGCCACAGCGGCCTCACCGACGTCAGGATGGGCCAGCAGCCTGGCCTCCACCTCGCCGGGCTCGATGCGGTAGCCGCGCACCTTGACCTGGTCGTCCAGGCGTCCGAGGAACTCCAGCTGCCCGTCGTTCCGCAGCCGGGCCCGGTCGCCCGTGCGGTAGAGCCGGGAGCCGGGGGGACCGAACGGGTCGGGCACGAACCGCGCGGCGGTCAGGGCGGGCCGTCCGAGGTAGCCCCGCGCGACGCCCGCGCCGCCGACGCACAGCTCGCCGGGCACGCCGGGCGGTACGAGCTCGCCCCGGGCGTCCATCACGTACACGCCTGTCCCGGCGATCGGCCGCCCGAGCGGCGGGCGGGAGCCGCCGTCGTCGCCCAGATCGGCGGCGGTGGCGATGATGGTCGTCTCGGTCGGCCCGTAGGTGTTGACCAGCCGCACCCGGTCCCCGAACCTCGCCCGCCATCGCGCCACGGCGCCCGCGTGAACCTGCTCCCCGCCGAGGATCACCAGCCGCAGCGCCGCCGGCCACCGTATCTCGTCGATCATGTCCACCAGGCGATGCCAGTAGGCCGTCGGCAGGTCGAGCACGGTGACACCGGCCGAGGCGGCCAGGTGGTCGGGCAGGGACGCGCCGCCGTCGGGCAGCATGACCACGGTCGCCCCTGCGGCGAGGGCCGGGTAGATCTCCTCGGCGTGGGTGTCGAAGCTGAGGGACGCGAACTGCACGACCCTGTCGCCCGGCCCGAGCCCGTAGTCCGCCGCCATCCACCGCACGCGTTCCGCGAGGCCCGCGTGCTCGACCACCACACCCTTGGGCGCCCCCGTCGACCCCGACGTATAGATGACGTACGCCCCCGCCCCGGGCCGCCCCTCGCCTCCCGAGTCCTCACCCGGGTCCGGGTCCGCGAGGCCTTCGGGGTACGGCCAGGCGGCACCGCCCGTACCGGGCAGGACGGCCCGGCCGGCTTTGTCGACCTTCACCGTCGTCACCGTGCTCACGGACGGGAACGGCGACCCCTGTGTCCCGGAGGGCACCCCGTCCGCCTCGTCGGTGACGACCAGCGAGACGCCCGCGTCGCGGATCAGTCCGGCCAGCCGCTCGGGCGGATACTCCGGGTCGAGGGGAAGGTAGGCGGCACCCGCGTACCAGACGGCCAGGAGGGTCACGATCGTGCCCGGCGACCGTCCGAGGCACACGCCGACGACCTCGTGGCCGCGCAGCAGCGGGGCGAGCCGGCGGGCGCGTTCGTCCAGCTCGGCGTAGGTGGTCGCCTGGCCCCCGCACTCCACCGCGACCGCCGCGGGAGCACGCCGCACCGCGTGCCCGACCAACTCAGGCACGGTACGAACCCCGCTCGTCCCGCCCGTTCCGGTACCGGTGCCGGTGACGAGGCGGCGTAGGGCGGTGGTGTCGGATCGGGTGTGCATCGGGAGTGCCGAGACGGGCAGTCCGGTGCCGGATACGACGCTCCGGAGCAGGACGGCCATGCGGGCGGCCAGGTTCTCGACCGTCACGGCGTCGAACAGATCGGCGTCGTAGTTGAACAGAAGCGTCAGGTCGTCCCCGCCTCGCCAGGCCTCCAGCATCACGTCGAACTTGGCGTGATCGTTTCCTGCATCGAACGGCTCGGACGGCAGGCCGTCGAACGGCTCGGGCGCGAGGCTTTCCTGGCTGTGCAGGATCAGCATGGTCTGGAAGAGCGGCGTCCTGCTGGTGTCGCGGTCCACGCCGAGATCCGCCAGCAGCCGCTCGAACGGGATCTCCTGATGCGTGTGGGCGTCCAGCACGGCCTCCCGCACCCGTGCGAGGAACTCCCCGAACACCGGGTCGCCGGCGAGGTCGGCACGCAGCACCAGGGTGTTGGTGAAGTAGCCGACGACCCGCTCCAACTCGGTGCGGTCACGTCCCGCCGTGGGCGATCCGACCGCGAAGTCCTCCTGCCCGCTGTGGCGGGACAGCAGAACCTGGTAGGCGGCCAGCAGCACCATGAACAGCGTGGCGCCGTGCTCCCTGCCGGTCCGCTCCAGCGCGGCGGCGAGGTCGCCGGGCAGCACCAGGCGATGGGAGCCGCTCCGGTGGGGGGAGGCCGCCGTGCGCGGCCGGTCGGTGGGCAGGTCGAGCGCGGGCAGCGCGTCCAGGCGTTCACGCCAGTACGCGAGGGCGGCCTCGTACCCGTCGTGCCCCTCCCGCAGGCGCTGCCGGTAGGCGACGTCGCCGGGCTGGAGAGGCTGCGGCGCCAGGTCCGCGGGCAGGCCGCGCCGCGCCGACCCGTACAGGCGGGCCAGGTCGTCGAACAGGATGGTGAGCGACCACCCGTCGGCCGCGATGTGGTGCGACACGACGCAGACGACGTGGTCCACCGGCGAGAGCCTGATCAGCGTGGCGCGGAACGGCGGCGCGCCGGCGAGGTCGAACGGCGCGTTGACCCGCGCGCCGGCCAGTCTCCGGGCATGCTCCTCGGATGTGGCGTCGACGCGCTCGAATCGCAGTGCTGTCACCGGCTCGACCACGGCGAGCGGTTTGCCGTCGTCGTGGGGATAGCGGGTGCGCAGGCCCTCGTGGCGAGCCGTGAGCCCCGTGAGGGCCGTGTCCAGGAGGCCGGCGTCGAGCGGCCCTGAGATCCTCCGTACCAGGTAGACGTTGTAGGAGGCGTCGCCGGGATCGAGGCGGTGCAGGAACCACAGCCGTTCCTGGGCGGCCGACAGCGGCACCGGCGCCCCCTCGGGCCTCGGCTCGTACGGCGCCGCGCTCGCGTCGGACCGCTCGGCGACGGCGGCGAGCCCGGCCACCGTGGGGTGCGCGAACAGCTCGCGCACCGGGATGCGCACGCCCAGCGCGTCGGCGAGCCTGGCGACCACCTTGGTCGCCAGCAGCGAGTGCCCGCCGAGCGCGAAGAAGTCGTCATCCGCCCCGACCCACCCGGCCCCGGTACGACCGTCCACGGCCGGGCCGGCCGTACCGGTGGCGCCGCGTCCGGCGGCTTCGCCGGGTTGGAGGACCTCGGCGAAGATCGCCGCGATGCGGTGTTCGGCCGGGGTCTCGGGCCGCCGTCCTCTGCCCGGGACGGGGGCCTCGGGGTCGGGCAGGGCCTTTCTGTCCAGCTTGCCGTTGGGAGTGAGGGGGAACTCGGTCATCGGGACGAAGACCGAGGGGATCATGTACGCGGGGAGCAGGTCGGTGAGCGCTGCCCTGTCGGCCTGCCCGATCACGTAGGCGACCAGGGTCTCCCGGCGGAGGGCGACCACGGCCTGGCGGACCCCGGCCTGGGAGGCCAGCGCCGCCTCGATCTCGCCCAGCTCGATGCGGTGCCCGCGCAGCTTGACCTGGGTGTCGGAACGCCCGAGGAACTCCAGCGTGCCGTCGTGGCGCCTGCGGGCGGTGTCACCGGTCCGGTACAGCCGCCCGCCCGCCGGGCCGAAGGGATCGGGGACGAACCGCTCCGAGGTCAGGCCGGGGCGGCCGAGGTAGCCGTCGGCCACGCCGTCTCCCCCGATGACCAGCTCGCCCGGGACGCCATCGGGTACGAGTTCGAGCTCCTCGTCCACGACGTACACACGGGTGTTGGCGATCGGGCCGCCGATGCTCACGCTCCCGGGCCGCTCGGGGACCTGCCAGGCGGTGGACCAGATGGTGGTCTCGGTCGGCCCGTACATGTTCCACAGCCGCCCGACCCGGGAGCGCAGCTCACCGGCCAGCGGCGGCGGCAGCGCCTCCCCGCCCGCCAGCGCGGTCACCTCCGGTCCGTCGAAGCCGGCGTCCAGCAGGACGCGCCATCCCGACGGGGTGAGCTGCGCGTGGGTGACCCCGGACCGCTCGATCAGGCCCGCCAGCGCGGCGCCGTCACGGGCGACACCGGGCTCGGCGATCACCACCCGGGCGCCGGTCACCAGCGGCAGGTACATCTCCAGGCCCGAGATGTCGAAGGACGGCGAGGTCACCGCCAGCCATCGGTCCGTGGGCCCCGGCCCGAGCGCCCCGCGCATCGCGACCAGGAAGTTCGTCAACGCCCGATGCGGCACCACCACACCCTTGGGTCGCCCCGTCGAGCCCGAGGTGTACAGCACGTAAGCCGGATCCCCCGGCCGGGCGACCGGCCCCGCGGCGAGCAGGGTCCCCGCGCTTCGCGTGCCATCGACCGGCACACCCGGCCACTCGGCCCCCGCCTCCTGGTCCACGCCGGTGCCGGGAAGGGGGTCCAGGAGCACCAGCGTGGCCTGGTGTGCCGGGAGCCGGTCCACCAGATCACGCTGGGCCAGCACCACACCGGCCCCCGAGTCGCCCAGCACCATCGCGATCCGATCAGGCGGGTACCCCGGATCCAGGGGAAGGTAGGCCGCTCCGGCCGCCATCGTCCCCAGGAAACCGGCCAGCGTCTGGGCGGAACGCTCCGCGAACACCGCCACCAGGGTCCCCCGCCCGACCCCGGCGGCACGCAACCGCCCCGCCACCGCGCACGCGGCCACCTCCAGCTCCGCGTACGACAACTCCACCGCCCCCTGGACCACCGCCACCGCCTCGGGGCTCCCGGCCACACGAGCCGAGAACATCTCCACCACCGTGGGCCGGCCGGGAATCGCCGGCTCGGGCCCGTTGCCGTCCTCCAGCAGCCGCCGCCGCTCGGTCTCCTCCACACCCAGCAACCGCGACAGCCGTACACCGGGGTCGGCGACGGCGCGGGAGAGGAGGGAAAGGAAGGCCGAGGCGTACCCGGCGATCGTGCCGGGCTCGAACAGGTCGGTGTTGTAGGTGAGGACGAGCCGCCGCTCGCCGCCCTCGCCGAACAGGTCGGCGACCAGGTCGTGGTGGACCTGGTGGTACCCGGCGTCGAGCACCTCCGCCCCGACGCCCGGCAGGGCGAGCCGCGTCTCCCCCATGTCGTGCAGCACGAGCATCGTCTGGAACAGCGGGGCGCGGCTCAGGTCGCGCTCGACGCCGAGCTCGTTCAGCAGCAGCTCGAACGGCACGGTCTGGTGGCGGTAGGCCTCGACCGCGGCGGCGCGGGTGCGCTGGAGGAGCTCGCGGAAGGAGGGGTCGCCGGACAGGTCGCCCCGCAGCACGATGGTGCCGGCGAAGAACCCGATGAGGGAGCCGTACTCCAGCCGGTCACGCCCTCCGACGGCCGAGCCCACGCACAGATCGTCCTGGCCGCTGTAGCGGGCGAGAAGGGCCTGGTAGGCGGCCATGAGCACCATGAAGCTCGTGCACCGCTCACCGGCGGCGAGCCGCCGCACGCCCTCCATCAGGCCGGGCGGGAGCGGGACGACCAGGCTCGCGCCGTTGGTCGTGGCCACCGCGGGCCGTGGCCGGTCGGCCGGCAGTTCGAGGGCCGGTGCCCCCGCGAGCCGCGCCCTCCAGTACTCCAGCGACTCCGATGGCACGCCGGTCCCCGGAGCCCCGGCGGGCGCGCCGGCGGGCTCAGGGGCGCGCTGTGAGCGGGTGAAGTCCGCGAAGCGCGCGGGCAGGGGCGGCAGCGGCGACGGCTTGCCCTCGCCGAACGCCGCGTACAGCCGCGCGACCTCGTCGAGCAGCAGCTTCAGCGACCAGCCGTCGCAGACGACGTGGTGGACCACCAGGCACAGGACGTGCTCGCCGGGGCCGAGGCGTGCCACGCTCGCGCGGATCAGCGGCCCCGCGGCCAGGTCGAACGGGCGGTTGGTCCGCTCCGCGAGGTACCCGGGCACCTCGCCGGCGCCGAGCTCGGCGTACTCCAGCGGGAACGGGGCGGGGGCGTCGATCACTTGGACCGGCCCGCCGTCCCTCGCGGGGAACCGCGCGCGAAGGGGCTCGTGCCGCGCGACGACCTCGGTCAGCGCCCTTTCGAGCACCCGCACGTCGAGCGGGCCGTTCAGCCGTAACGTCGTGAAGAGATGATGCGATGAGTCCCCGGGACGGAGCTGGTCGAGGAACCACAACCGTTCCTGGCCGAACGAGAGGGGGATCATTTCCGTGGGCTCGCGCATTGCGTCAGTACCTCTGCCGGACCGCGGCGGTGAAAGGGCTCTTGTCCGTCAGACAAGCGCGCGTCCAAAGCGAAATCACATAAGGCGTGGTGCAAACGCTCCCAAGGCCGACAGGTTAGGGATTGCGCTTTGGTGGCGTCAAGATGTCATACACGTTTCGTCCGGAATAGCCGTTATAGCAGGATATTCAATGACAAGGAGGTGTCCGGATCCTCACAAAAGCCTTGTCATTCTTGACACTTGTTCGGCCGCGTCCCTAAGGTGTGGGAGCGCTCCCACCTGACAAACCCCCACGAAACCCCCGTGCTGGAGGTTCAGTGACGCATTCGCTCCTGCTGGGCACGCCCGAAACCACCCGGAACACCGCGTGGAGGGTCGCGTGACGGCCACGGAGACCGCGGTCGCCGCGATATGGGCCGAGCTGCTGGGCGTCACGCCGGGCTCGGTCGACGACGACTTCTTCGAACTCGGCGGCCAGTCGCTGACCATGGTGAGGTTCCTCGCGCGCGTCCAGGAGACCTACGGGATCGAGCTGCCCGTCGACCTGCTTTTCACCGGCGACTTCACCATCGCGGAGGCGGCCAGGGCGATCGACCGCGGCCGGCTCGAAGCGGCCGGCGACACCGAGATCGCGGCGCTCCTCGCGGAACTGGAGAGTCTGTCCGACGAGGACGTGCTCGCCCTCCTCGCCGAGGAGGACTGACCCCCCTCATGGCCACCATGCTGCTGGTGACCCATGGCACCGACGGCGACGTGCTGCCGTTCTTGCGGCTCGGACGGGAGCTCCGCGCCGGCGGCCACGACGTCACGCTCCTCACCCACGCCCACTACGGCGGGCACGCCGCCCGAGCCGGGCTGGACTTCGTCGCCATCGACACCCAGGCGGAGTTCGAACGGACGCTGGCCGACACCCCCGAGCTGCTGGACGGCCTCGGCTGGCCGGAGTTCTACGAGCGCAACGGGCTGTTCGAGCAGATGATCACGGAGTTCGGTGCCCTGGCCGCGCGGCACCGCCCGGGCGAGACGGTGCTCGTCGGGCGGCACACGTCCGCGCTCTCGGTGCTCTTCGCGGCCGAGGCGCTCGGCGCCCCCGCGGCCTGGGTGGCCGTGGCGCCGATCCAGCTCATGGCCGCGCGGGCCGCGCTGCACGCCTACCGCCACGTGCTCGCCGACGGCCTCACCCGCGTACGGAGCGAGCTGGGGCTCGGCCCGGTCACCGACTGGGACGCCTGGTTCACCTCGGCCCGGCTCGAACTCGGCCTGTGGCCGCGCTGGTTCGACCGGGCGGGGGCGCGCTCCCCCGCGCGGGTCAGGCTGACCGGCTTCCCCCTCGCGGACGACGACCAGGACGAGACGCCGCCTCCGGAGGTGGCCGGGCTGCTGGAAGGGCCGGTGCGGCCGGTGCTGGTGACCGGCGGCACCGGGCGCATGCTGCACCGGGAGTTCTACGCGGCCGCCCTTGAGGGCGGCAGGCTGGCCGGACGGCCCGTGCTGCTCGTCGTACGGCACCGCGACCTGGTACCCGACCCGCTGCCTCCCGGCGTGAGCTGGTACCCGCGCCTGCCCTTCCGCGCGGTCATGCCCCGGGTCGCCGCGATCGTGCACCACGGGGGCATCGGCACCCTGAGCCGCGCGTTGCGGGCCGGGACCCCGCAGGTCATCCTCGCCCACGGGGTCGACAGGCCTGACAACGCCGAACGCCTCGAACGACACGGCCTGACCTCCTGGCTCCCCGCACCCCGCTGGACGCCCGAGGCGGTCTCCGCGCTCCTCGCCAAGGAGATCGAACGGGGCACCGTCGCCCCTCCCCCCGGCGAGGAGGACGCCCACGGGGCGCTGGGCGAGGCGGCCGGGAGGATCACCGCGCTGCTGGGGGCGCCCGCCGCCGAGTCCCCCGCCGACGGGATACGCCGGCGGCTCGACCACCTGTCCACCGAGCAGCGGCGGATCGTCGCCGACCGCCTGCGCGTCCGGCTCGCACGGCGGGGGTCGTGATGCGGATCCTGCTCGCCCAGAACATGTTCCACCTGCCGACCCACGGCGGGGCCAACAAGTCCAACCGCATCCTGATGGAGCAGCTCGCCGCCCGGGGCCACGAGTGCCACGTCGTCGCCCCCCTGTCCGGCGCGCTCCGCCCCACGTCCCTCGACCGGCACCTGTCCTACCTCGAAGGCCTCGGGGCCGCGATCCGCTCGGTGACCGGCGAGTCGGCGACCTACGAGTACCGGGGGGTCGTGGCGCACGCCGTCGTCAGCCCCTCGCGGCTGGCCAGGGAGGTCGGCGCCGTGGCCGCGGCCCTGGACCCGTCCTGGACGCTGGTGCCGTCCGACGACCCCGGCATGATCATGCTGGGCGCCGCCTCCCGGGCGACGCCTGGGCGAGTCGTCTACCTGGCGCACACCTTGCAGCAGCTTCCCTTCGGCCCGGGGGCGTTCTACCCGAGCGCCGCCGGGACGCGCCTGGTCAAGGCCGCCGCGGGGGTCGTCGCCGTCAGCCGCGCGGCACAGGACCACCTGCTGAAGTGGGGGCCGATCGAGTCGGAGCTCATCTACCCGCAGGTATACGGCTCGCTCCTCACCGGCCCCGAGCCCGGTGAGGAGGGGGCGGTGACCATGGTGAACCCCTGCGCGTACAAGGGGCTGCCCCTGTTCCTGGCCCTGGCCGACGCCCGCCCGGACACGCCCTTCCTCGCCGTGCCGACCTGGGGCGCCACCGACGCCGACCTCGACGCGCTCCGCCGCAGGCCCAATATCAGGCTGGTCGAGCCCGCCGACGACATCGGCGCGATCCTCGCCATGACCAAGGTCCTCGTCATGCCGTCGCTGTGGGACGAGACGTTCGGCTACACCGCCGTGGAGGCCATGCTGCGCGGCATCCCCGTGCTCGCCTCCGACGTCGGCGGCCTGTCGGAGGCCAAGCTCGGCGTGCCGTACCTGCTGCCGGTGCGGCCCATCACCGGGTACGAGGCCGGGGCGCACGCGCGGCCCGCGCCGGTCGTGCCCGATCAGGACGCGCGGCCGTGGACGGAGGCGCTCGACCGGCTGCTGTCCGACCCCGGTCACCGCCGCGAGCTGGGCAGGCGGTCGCGGGAGGCCGCCACGTCCTTCGTCGCCTCGCTGGACGAGCGGGCGTTCGAGCGCTACCTGAGCGACCTGACCCCCGCGCCGGCCGCCCCTGCCGCCGACCGGCCGAGGGCCAAGGCGCTCACCCCCGAACGGCGGGCGGCGCTGGCCGCCCTGCTGGCGGTCCACGCCGCTACCCCGCCGCCCGAAACCGTCCCCGAGCAAGGAGACCATTCACCGTGATCGGCACCGCGCAGGCGTACAGGCCGCCTGTGGCCAAGGTCGGCGACGAGGACCTCGAACGGCTCCTGCTCATCCGCCACTTCGAGCTGACCCTGCTGGAGCTGTTCGAGCGGGGCGCCCTCAACGGGACCACCCACACCTGCCTCGGCCAGGAGCACATCCCCGTGGCGCTGAGCCCGCTGCTGGGCGAGGACGACTTCGTCTTCAGCAACCACCGGGGCCACGGTCACTTCCTGGCCCGCTACCCCGACCCGCACGGGCTGCTCGCGGAGATCATGGGCCGCGAGGGCGCGCTGTGCGGCGGCGTGGGCGGCAGCCAGCACATCTACCACCAACGGTTCCTGTCCACCGGGGTGCAGGGCGAGAGCCTCCCGGTCGCCGTCGGCGTGGCGCTGCGCCTCAAGCGGACCACCCACGGCGGGCTCGCCTGCGCGTACATCGGAGACGGCACCTTCGGCGAGGGCTCGGTGTACGAGGCGCTGAACATGGCGCAGCTGTGGCGGGCGCCGCTGCTCGTCGTCGTGGAGAACAACGGCATCGCCCAGTCCACGCCGACGGCCGCGCAGATGGCCGGCACGATCGCCGCGCGGGCGGAGGCGTTCGGCATCCGCCACCACCGGCTCGCCACCGTCGACCTCGCGCACATCCGCGACCAGCTCGGGCCGCTGGTCACGGCGGTCAGGCAGACCTCCAGGCCGCTGGTCGTCGAGTTCGCCGCCCACCGGATCGGCCCGCACAGCAAGGGGGACGACACCCGCTCCGAGCAGGATCGGCTCCACGCGGAGCGGTCGGGCTGGCACCGGGCGTACGCCGAGGCGTTCCCCGAGCGGTTCGCCCGGATCGACGCCCGCCAGCGCGCGCTGGTCGCACAGGTCGCCGCCGAGGTCGCGGCCCGCCCCCCCGTCGGACGACCCGCCTCCACAGCGCGTCCCCCCGTCGCGCGACCCGCCGCGGCGGCCTCCGCCCGCGCCGCCGCAGGGGAACGCCGGTGACCCGGGCGGAGCGGATCGCCGACAACCTGAACCAGGCGCTGCACCAGGTGATGGCCGACGATCCGAGCGTCCACGTGCTCGGCGAGGACATCGTCGACCCGTACGGCGGGGCCTTCAAGGTCACCAAGGGCCTCTCCACCCGGTACGGCCCGCGCGTGATGGCCACCCCGCTGAGCGAGGGCGGGATCGTCGGCGTCGGCGCGGGTCTCGCGCTGGCGGGCGACAAGGCCATCGTCGAGATCATGTTCGCCGACTTCGCGGGGCTGGCGTTCGACCAGCTGCTGAACTTCGCGAGCAAGTCGACCATGATGTACGGCAGGCGGGTCGAGATCCCCCTCGTGGTGCGCTGCCCGACCGGCGGCGGCCGGGGGTACGGCCCGACGCACAGCCAGAGCCTGCAGAAGCACTTCATCGGCATCCCCGGGCTGTCGGTGTTCGAGATGAGCCCCTTCCACGACGCCCGCGAGCTGCTGCCCCACCTGCTGTCCCTCGGCGAGCCCTGCCTGCTGTTCGAGGACAAGGTCCTGTACACGCGGCGCGCGTACCGGCGGCGAGAGGTGGACGACCTGTTCACCTACGACCTGGTCGGGCCGCCGCCGTACGTGGCCCGCGTCAGGCTCGACGACGGGTCGGAGCCGGACTGCACCCTGATCGCGCCCGGCGGGGTCGCCCACCGGGCGCTTTCCGCCATGCGCGACCTGCTGCTGAACGACGAGATCACCTGCCAGCTCCTCGTACCCGCCCAGCTCTACCCGTTCGACCCCGGGCCGCTGCTCCCGCTGCTGGAAGGCACGCGGCACGTCTGCGTGGCCGAGGAGAGCGCCGCCGGCGGCACCTGGGGAAGCGAGGTGGCCCACCGGCTGCACCGCCACCTGTGGGGTTCCCTTCCCCTGCCGGTGAGCGTGGTCCACTCGGCCCCGGACGTGGTCCCCACCGCGCTCCACCTCGAACGCGACGTCCTGATCCAGGACACCACCATCCGCGAGGCCGTCCTGGAGGCCCTGGCATGATCGACGTGCGCGTGCCCAAGCTGAACAACAACGACACCCAGTACGTGCTGGTGGAGTGGGTCGCCAAGGACGGCCAGACCGTACGGGCCGGCGAGCCGCTGGCCGTGCTGGAGACCTCCAAGGCCGCCGAGGAGATCGTCTCCGAGGCGGAGGGCGTCCTCGGCCACCATCTCCTGGAGGGCGCCGACTGCGAGCCCGGCCAGGTCATCGCCCGGCTGTTCGCCCCCGGGGAGGAACGGTATCTCTCCGGCGGCGAGCGGGGCGGAGAAGCCTCCATGGCCGAGCCGGGCCGCGAAGGCTCCGCGGCCGGGCCCGGCGCCTCCGCGGAGCCCGGCGGCCAGGGCGAGCCGGTCATCACCGCTCCCGCCCAGGCCCTGATGGACCGGCTCGGCATCGGCCCCGAGCGGGTGCGCGGCCTCGGAAAGAAGATCATCCGCCGTTCCGACGTCGAGGAGCTCGCACCGGCGGGCGTCCCCGCCCCGCGACCGGCCGTCCCCGCCCGCGAACCGGCCGTCCCCGGGAGGCGTGGGGACGCGGAGCGGACCACCGACCTGACGCTGTCACGCGCGCAGCAGCGCGCCGCGGCGGTCGTGGAGCTGTCGCATCGGACCATCCCGCCCGCGTACACCGTCATGAAGGTCGACGTCGGCGCGGCGCTGTCGGCCGGCCGCGCGCTCACCCGGAGCCTGCGCACGCTGGTCGGCCTGCCCGAGCTGCTCGTCACGGCGGTGGGGTCGCTCCACGGGCGGTTCCCCATGTTCTTCGCCTCCCCGGTCGACGCGCGCACCGTACGGCTCTCGGCGGCGGCGCACGTGGGGGTCACCTTCGACGTCGGCAAGGGGCTGGTCATCCCGGTCGTCAGGGACGCCTCGGCGCGCTCGCTGGCGGAGGTGTCCCGCGACCTCATGACGTTCCGGCTGAGCGCGATGCGCGGTGACCTGCGCGAGTCCGACCTCCAGGGCGCCAACATCGTCGTGACGCTGCACAACGAGCCCGGTGTGGTGCTGGCGGTGCCGATCATCTTTCCCGGGCACGCCTGCGCGCTGTCGCTCGCCGCGCCGCAGCAGGAGGTGGTCCCGGACGGCGAGGGCGGCTTCGCCGTACGGGAGGTCGTGTACCTGGGTGTGGCTTTCGACCACCGCGTCGTGAACGGCCGCGACGCCGTGCTCTTCCTGGACGCCCTCCGCGCGGCCCTCGCCTCCCCCGGAACCCTCGCCTCTCCCCCAGCCCCCGCCTCCCCGGAAACCCTCGGCTCCCCTGAAGGGCTCCCCGCCGCCGAGGACGGTGAGAAGGCGTGAGCGACGAGCTGCGCGGGCGGGTCGCCGGGCTCCCTTCGCACCGCCAGGAACTGGTCGCCCGGCTGCTCGCGGCCCGCAGGCGACCGGCCGGCGACGCCATCCCCCTCGTCCCCCGCGACTCCGGCCTGCTCGAATGCTCTCCTGAGCAACGGCGGCTCTGGCTGGCCGCCCAGACCGACCGCCAGGTCGCCGCGCCGAACGTCACGCTCGGATTCGGCCTGTCCGGGC
>NZ_JBFBIK010000087.1:0-31870 GCF_040685555.1 Sphaerisporangium sp. NPDC088356 | reverse complement strand
CCCTCGCGGGCGCCGGCCCCTGGTACAGCGTGCTCACCGGGCGCCACCCCACCCAACGCAACCGGGGTGTGGGCGTCTACGGCAAGTACGTCCAGGGCGGCGGCTACGGCGGCGAGATCCGGCCGCAGGAGGCCGGCGGCCCGAGCCGGAACGTCACGCTCAAGGACTTCGCGATCATCGGCGAGATCACCGAGCGCGAGGACAACGACCAGGTCAACGCCATGGGCGGGGCGATGACCGACTCGGTCGTGGACAACGTGTGGATGCAGCACACCAAGGTCGGTGCCTGGATGGACGGCCCGATGGACAACTTCACCATCAAGAACAGCCGCATCCTGGACCAGACCGCCGACGGTGTGAACTTTCACACCGGCGTGACCAACTCGACGGTGACCAACACCTTCGTGCGCAACACCGGTGACGACGGCCTCGCGATGTGGCCGGAACGGGTGCCGAACGTCAACGACTCCTTCACGCACAACACGGTGATCCTGCCGATCCTGGCGAACAACATCGTCACCTACGGCGGCAGGGACATCAAGATCACCGACAACGTGGTCTCCGACACCATCTCCAACGGCGGCGGCATCCACATCGCCAACCGCTACCCGGGCGTCAACTCCGGCCAGGGCACCGCGGTCGCCGGCACGATCACCGCCGCGCGCAACACCCTGCTCCGGGCGGGCAACAACGACTACAACTGGCACTTCGGCGTCGGCGCCATCTGGTTCAGCGGGCTGAACGAGCCGGTGAACGCGACGATCAACGTCACCGACACCGACATCCTGGATAGCTCGTACGCCGCCATCCACTTCATCGAGGGCAGCACCAAGACCGTCAACTTCAACAACGTCAACATCGACGGCACCGGTACGTACATGATCCAGGCGCAGTCGGGGGCCACGACGACGTTCACCAACGTCAAGGCCAACCACATCGGCGCGGGCGTCGCCATCCACAACTGCGTCGGGACGAGCTTCACGCCGACCGTCGGCACGGGCAATACCGGCTGGAGCCCCACCTCCACCACCTGCACCGGCACCTGGCCCGACCCGAACTACATCTACCCCGGCGGCGGGGGCACCACGGGCGGCCTGTCCGGGTCCCCCGGCCTCGTGTCCTTCGAGGCGCGCCAGGTCGGCAGCACCAGCCCCGCGCAGGCCGTCACCATCTCCAACGGAGCCACCACGGCGGCCCCGATCGGCTCGGTGAGCGTCAGCGGCGACTACGCGCAGACCAACAACTGCGGCACAACGCTGGCCGCCGGCGCGTCCTGCACGGTCAACGTCACCTTCAAGCCCACCGCGACGGGCACCCGCACAGGAACGCTCACGGTCGCCAGCAGCGCCCCCGGCGGTCCGGTGACGGTCAGCCTGACCGGCAGCGGCACCAACGGCGTCGCCCTGACCGCCTCCCCCGGCAGCCTGTCGTTCGGGTCGCGGCAGTCCGGGTCGACGAGCCCGGCGCAGGCCGTCACCGTCACCAACAACGGCACCGCCCCGGCGACCCTGAGCGGCGTCACCACCACCGGCGACTACGCCCAGACCACCACCTGCGGCGCCACCCTGGCCGCCGGCGCGTCCTGCACGGTCAACGTCACCTTCACCCCGACCGCCTCGGGCAGCCGCCCGGGCACCGTCAAGGTGGCGAGCAACGACGTGAACAGCCCCCTGACGGTGAACCTCTCCGGCAGCGGCATCACCTCGACCACCAACCTGGCCCTCGGCGCGACGATGACGGCCAGCAGCTCCATCGGCGGCTTCCCGCCCGGCAACGCCAATGACGACAACACCGCCACCTACTGGGAGTCCAACAGCAACGCCTTCCCGCAGTGGCTGCAGGCCGACCTCGGCACCGCCCAGAGCATCGGCTCCATCACCCTGAAGCTGCCGCCGCCCTCGGCATGGGCGACCAGGACGCAGAACCTGTCCGTCGAGGGCAGCACCAACGGCACGACCTGGACGACGCTGAAGGCCTCCGCCGCCTACACCTTCAACCCCGCGACCGGGAACACCGTAACCATCCCCCTCACCACCGCGAGCGCGCGGCAGGTCCGGCTGAACTTCACCGCCAACTCCGGCTGGCCCGCGGCGCAGGTCGCGGAGTTCCAGATCTTCCCGGGCGGCGGTGGCCCGGCGCCGACCGTGTCCCTGGCGGCCTCCCCGTCCGGCCTGGCGTTCGCGGCCACGACGGTCGGCAGCACCAGCCCGGCGCAGGCCGTGACGGTCACCAACAACGGCACCGGATCGGCGACGCTCGGCACGGTCGCCACGACCGGTGACTACGCCCAGACCAAGACCTGCGGCGCCACCCTGGCCGCCGGCGCGTCCTGCACGGTCAACGTCACCTTCACCCCGACCGCGACGGGCACCCGCACGGGCAACCTGAGCGTCGCCAGCAACGACCCGAACGGCCCGCTGACCGTGGCCCTCACCGGCACCGGCGGCACCGCTCCTGTCACCAACCTGGCACAGGGCAGGCCGACCACCGAGACCAGCCACTCACAGACGTACGGCTCGGGCAACGCCGTGGACGGCAACGCGAGCACCTACTGGGAGTCGGCCAACAACGCCTTCCCGCAGTCGGTCACCGTCGACCTCGGCTCGGCCGTCAGCGTCGGCCGCGTCGTGCTCAAGCTGCCCCCGGACGCCGCCTGGGCCACCCGCACCCAGACGCTCACCGTCCTCGGCAGCACCGACGGGACGAACTTCACCAACGTCGTCGGTTCGGCGACGTACACCTTCAACCCGGCCACCGGCAACACGGCCACCATCACCTTCCCGGCGACCAGCAGGCGCCACCTGCGCCTGACCTTCACCGCCAACAGCGGCTGGCCCGCCGGCCAGGTGTCGGAGTTCGAGGTCTACGCCTCGTAGTCCTTTGATCCCGGGAGTGCCGGAGGTGGCGTGCGCGCCTCGTCCGGCACTCCCTCCAGAGCACGAGCAGCGGCTCCCGTCCGGCACGGTCGACCTCGAACGCGTACAGCGTGGGCCGGCCGCCGAGGCCTCATTTGCCGACTCGGCAAGAAATTTTGTCACTTTCGCGTGCGCGGGCGGATCATCTCCGGTGAACGGAGGTGCCGCACGCATGAACGAACAGACATTGACCGCTGTCCCCAAAGCCACTACGACGTCGTGGTGGTGGGAGGTGGCGCCGCCGGGCTGAGCGGGGCGCTGACCCTCGCCAGGGCGCGGCGATCCGCTCGCCGTCCACCAGGCCCTGCTGTGGCGGCAGTGGAGCAAGAACGTCACCTTCTTCGCCCATACCGCGCCGGACTTCAGCGAGGAGGAGTACGGGCAACTGGCGTCCCGCGACATCGCCGTGGTACGCGGAACGGTGGCGAAGCTAGAGGTGGCGGACGACCGGCTCACTGGCGTCCGCCTGGCCGACGGCCGGGTGATCTTCTGCGAGGCCCTGGCGGTCCTTCCGCGCCTCACCGCCCGCGCCGGCGTCCTGTCCAGCCTGGGCCTCGCGGCGACCGAGCAGGAGATGGGAGGACAGGTGATCGGCAGCTACATCGCAGCCGATGGCCCGGTGCGACGGAGCTCCCGGGGTGTGGGTGGCGGGCAACGTCGCCAACCTCACCCAGCGGGTCATCGGCGCCGCCGGTGAGGGCGTGCGCGCCGCCGCGGCCATCAACACCGACCTGATCGGCGAGGAGACCCGCCGGGCCGTCGCCGGCCGCAGGCTCCCCTTCTCCGCGCGGATGGAACGGGAGGCATCCGAGCGCGTGCTCGGCGACCGCCGGCACGGTCTGTGACCCCCGCCTCGACCCCAAGACACCAAGGAGAGCACGAACATGACCGACAGCACCACGGACGCGGAGTTCTGGGACGCCCGCTACAGCGAGAGCGACCAGATCTGGAGCGGGAACCCCAACACCGTGCTGGTCCGTGAGGTCACCGGCCTCGCGCCGGGCAGAGCCCTTGACCTCGGATGCGGCGAGGGAGCCGACGCCATCTGGCTGGCGCGGCAAGGATGGCACGTCACCGCCGTCGACATCTCCCGCGTCGCCCTCGACCGCGCGGCCCTGCACGCCACCGCCGCCGATGTCACCGGCCGCATCGACTGGCAGTGGCATGACCTGGGTGCGTCCTTCCCCGCCGGGGTGTTCGATCTCGTCTCCGCCCAGTTCCTGCACTCCTATGGGGACATGCCGCGAGAGAAGATCCTGCGCACCGCCGCCTCGGCCGTCGCCCCGGGCGGGGTCCTGCTCATCGTCGGGCACGCGGGGCACCCCTCCTGGGAGCACGACCACCCCGACGTGCACCTGCCCACGCCGGAAGAGGTCTTCGAATCCCTCGACCCGCGGGAAGGGGAATGGGAGGTGCTGCTCAGCGACGAGCACGAGCGGATCCAGAACGACCCCGACGGGCAGCCGACCACCCGCACGGACAACACACTCAAGATCCGGCGCCTGGCCGGGTGAATCGATAAAGCCGTTGCTCTCCGTGGCGGCCGTCTGCTGCACTGATCTCTTGCTGAGGTTCTGCACTTCGATCACCTGGTTCAGGTTAGGAACCCGGGCCCTCGCGAGCAGTCCTCGAAAGTCGCCGCCTCCGCCGACCGAAGTCGACACCTCCCGGTGAGCGAAGTGGGCCATTCTGGGCTTGAGCCTGGACGCAGAAGAGCAAACAACATTGCTGACCTGGCAAAGTGTGGATATGGACGACGATCTGGACAAGGTTCTCACCGCTGTCGGGCCACGGTTGCGGGCGCTCCGCCGGCAGCGCGACATCACGCTGGCCGACCTGTCCGCGGAGACCGGCATCTCCGTCAGCACCCTGTCGCGGCTGGAGTCCGGGCAGCGCCGGCCGAACCTCGAACTGCTGTTGCCACTGGCCAAGGCCCACGGCGTCCCGCTCGACGAGCTCGTCGGCGCACCCCCCACCGGAGACCCGCGCATCCACATGCGCCCGATCACCCGCCACGGCAGGACGATGGTGCCCCTGACGGGGCGGGCCGGCGGGCTCCAGGCCTACAAGCAGGTCATCCCCGCCGACCGCCACCCCCAGACACCGGATCCCCAGGTGCACGAGGGCTACGAATGGCTCTACGTACTCAACGGACGGCTGCGGCTCGTCCTCGGCGAGCAGGATCTGGTGCTCTTCCCCGGCGAGGCGGCCGAGTTCGACACCCGCGTACCCCACTGGTTCGGCAGCGTCGGCAGCGAACCCGTCGAGTTCCTGTGCCTGTTCGGCAGGCAGGGCGAGCGCGCCCACGTCCGCGCACGGCCCCAGCCGAAGTGACCCCCGGCACGATCTTCCTTCCGGTGTTCAGCCGACGTGCGAAAGCTTGTCCGGGTTGGTCACGGCGTAGACGCCGCGCACCTGGCCGCCGTCGGGGGTCAGGTCGAGGACGATGACCGCGAACAGAGCATCTCCCGACATCAGCAGCGCCGACGGGTCGCCGTTGACGCTCCGGATGCGGACGCCGAGATCCCGGATGGGACGCCTGGTCGAATCGCCGATGATCAGGCGGGCGACCTTGTCACGGCCGTGGATCGGCCGCAGGCCCGCCGCGCGCGCCTTGCCGCCGCCGTCGGCCCACAAGGTCACCTCGGGTGCCAGGACCTCCATGAGCGCGTTGAGGTCGCCGCCCATAACTGCGGCGAGGAAGCGTTCGGTCACCTGGCGGCGGACCCGCGGATCCGCCTGGTAGCGCGGGCGCCGGGCGTGCACGTGCTCGCGGGCGCGGTGCGCGAGCTGGCGGATCGCCGAGGGGCTGCGGTCGAGGATCCCGGCGATCTCGGTGTGGGCGTAGCCGAACACCTCGTTCAGAACGAACACCGCCCGCTCCAGCGGGGTGAGCGTCTCCAGCACCACCAGCAGTGCCATCGACACCGACTCGGCTCGCACGGCCGGTTCGGAGGCGTCACCGGCATCGGCCGCGATCGGGGCGCCGTCCGGCGGGGTGACGAGCGGTTCGGGCAGCCAGGGCCCGACGTACTCCTCCCGGCGTCGGCTGATGGTCGCCTGGCGGGCCAGCGCCCGGTTGACGGCGATCCGCACCAGGTAGGCGCGCGGGTTCTCGATCTGCCCGCCCGTCGGCGACCGGCTCCTCGGCACCCACGCCAGCCACGTCTCCTGCAGCACGTCCTCGGTGTCGGCGACGCTGCCCAGCATGTTGTAGACGATGGAGAACAGCAGCTCGCGGTGGCCGACGAAGATCCGCGTCGCCGTCTCCTCCGGGGCCCCTGGCGGGGTGTCGGACATCCTTGGTTCCTCCTGCCGCGGTCGCTACGGTCACATCCTGAGAGCGCCGGCGGCCCGGGAGTGTGACACCGCTCCCCTGATGTGACCCACATCTCGCCCATGAGTCCCCGGATCGCACCCCGGCCCAGGGCCACCGGTCAGGCGAGTACGGCGAGCGCGTACCCCGCGGCGGCGGACAGGACGCCGAGGAGCAGGCCGCCCAGGGCGTTGAGCCCGGCGGCGAGGATCGAGCCCTCTTCGAGCAGGCGCGTCGTCTCGAAGCCGAAGGTGCTGAACGTGGTGAGCGCGCCGCAGACGCCGGTGCCGACGAAGAGCGGAATCTCCTGGGGGATGGCCATCCTGGTTCCCAGCCCTACGAGGAATCCGAGGACCAGCGAGCCGACGAGGTTGACGGTGAGGGTGCCCCAGGGGAAGACCGTGTCGTGGCGCTTCTGGATGAAGCGGTCAAGGAGGTATCGGGCCGGCGCGCCGAGGGCTCCGCCCGCGAAGACGAGCAGGACCGTCATTCGCCGGCCTCGGTCTCGGCCTTCCTGCCGATGTAGCGGTAGACGTCCACCGGATCCATGATCACCAGTCCTTCCGTGACGAGCTCGTCCAGTTCGGTCATGAACTCGGTGATCTTCTCCTCGACGTCCACGATGACGATCGCCACCGGCAGGTCCTCGCTGAGCGACAGCAGCCTGGTGGTGTGGATCAGCGAGGAGGCGCCGAAGCCCTCGACCCCGCGGAACACGCTGGCCCCGGCCAGGCCGTGCGCGTGGGCACGGTGCACGATCTCGGTGTACAGCGGCCGGTGCCGGTACTGGTCAGTCTCGCCAATGAAGATCGTCAGGCGGACGGCTCTGCCGTGCAGCCTCATCGGGAACTCCTCTCGTCGCGAGATCGCCGCGCGGGGATGCCCGCCAGGCCGCGTGCCAGCGCCATCCCGCACCAGACCGCGACCAGCCCGGCCAGCAGGCTGCCCACCGCGTACGAGTCGGCCACGGCCCATCGCCCCTCGCGGGCCAGGCGCAGGATCTCGGTGGTGAAGGTGGAGAACGTCGTGTAGCCCCCGAGGAAGCCGACCCCGAGAAAGGGCCGCACGTAACGACTGGGCGGCCACACATTCAGGACGAACACCATCAGCAGGCCCAGCGCGAAACAGCCCGTCACATTGGTCAGAAAAGTCGCCCATGGGAAGTGGCCGGCGGGCGTCGGGATCGCCTGGCTCACCAAATAACGGGCAACGCTGCCGAGCCCGCCCCCCAGGGCGATCACCACGAGCACGCCCAGGGCCCCTGCCCGGCGCCTGCCGGGACGGGCCTCGAAGACGTTCCGCTCCGGATGCCCTCGCTCGTGCGCGACGTCGACGTCCGAGTCGATCGGCAGGTCGCTCCCGCTCGGCGGATCCGGATCGAAGTGGTCCCCAGACGGACGCGCTGTCACACGCCACTCCCTTCCATACCGGTCGGCGGGAGCGCGGAGCCGGTGGCGGCCGGTCGCGTGACCAGGTACGAAGAAGGTCTCATAAGCTGCCCCCGCTCGCGGCAATGCCCGACGTGTCGTCAGGAACCATCAGCCGGGAGGCGATTCGGGCGGCGACACCGCCCCGGCGGGATCCATCGCCGTGGTGGGCATTCTACCGCCGGAAGTCCGGTAAAATGTCCCTGCGGCATCCGGCTGAACGCGACACGCCACCCGCGGCCCCTTCTGGACTGAGGTCACCGTCCACGGCCGCGCGTGCTTCGCCAGGGTGCCTCTCACGGTGAGGTGCTTCCACCGTGCCGTCCACGGTTCACGAAGGTCTCCGCGTACTTCGCGATCACACTTGGCCGTGACGGCTCCCCTGCCTCCGGGCAGCCTCGACCGCGCCCGCGGGGCTCCTTCAGCGACCCGCGGGCCCGGTCGCCCTCAACGGACCGGCGCGCCACAGCGCTGGTCGCACCCTGGCAGGCCCGCGACGGAGCGGGCCGCCTCGGCCTGCCCTGAGAAGGAGCGCTCGATGAAACTCGGTCTCACCTGCCCCCGCTTCACCTGGCCCGGCGGCGACGCGGCCATCGCCGGGAAGTTCGCGGCCGTCGCCCGCGGCGCCGACGACGCCGGCCTGAACAGCCTCTGGGTGATGGACCACCACTGGCAGATCCCCAACTTCGGCGCCCAGGAGGACCCGATGCCGGAGGCGTACGCCGCCCTGTCCTACGCCGCCGCCCTCACCAGCCGTGTCACGCTCGGCACGCTGGTCACCGGCGCCACCTACCGCGAGCCCGCCATGCTGGTGAAGCAGGTCACCACCCTGGACGCGCTGTCCGGCGGGCGCGCCGTCCTCGGCATCGGCGCCGGCTGGTACGAGCAGGAGGCCCGCGGCCTGGGCTACCGCTTTCCGCCACTGGCCGAGCGCTTCGAGCGCCTTGAGGAGACGCTCCAGATCGCCAAGCAGATGTGGAGCGACGAGGACAAGCCGTATCGAGGGCGGCACCACACGCTGGAGCGGACGCTCAACTCGCCGGAGGCCCGTACGGCCGATCGCGGAGTCTCGGGCCGAGCTGGAGCTCTGATCATCTCGTGCCCGGCACCGAGGTCGAGGACCTGCTGCGCCGGCTGGCTCCGCAGGTCCTCGGCGCGGTGGTACGGCGCTACGGGCATTTCGACACCGCCGAGGACGCGGCGCAGGAGGCACTCCTCGCGGCCGCCACGCGGTGGCCGGAGGACGGCGTCCCTGACAACCCGCGAGGCTGGCTGATCACGGTCGCCTCGCGCAGGCTGACCGACCTGCTACGCAGCGAGCAGACCCGCCGGCGCCGTGAGGACACCGTGGCCAGGTGGACGCCGCCGGTCCTGTCGCCGGCCCCCGCCGCCGGCAGGCCGGCATCGGACTCCGATGACACGCTCATCCTGCTGTTCATGTGCTGCCACCCCTCGCTGTCGCCGGCGTCGCAGATCGCGCTCACCTTGCGGGCGGTCGGCGGGCTGACCACCGCGGAGATCGCCCGCGCGTTCCTCGTGCCCGAGGCGACCATGACCCGGCGCGTCAGCCGGGCCAAGCAGCGCGTCAAGGACAGCGGCATCCCCTTCGGCATGCCCCGGCCCCCGGAGCGCGCCGAACGGCTCGGCGCGGTCCTGCACGTGCTCTACCTGATCTTCACCGAGGGATACTCCAGTACTTCAGGGCCAGACCTGCAACGCGCTGAGCTGGCGGCCGAGGCGATCCGGCTGGCCCGCATGGTCCACCGGCTGCTGCCCGGCGACGGCGAGGTGGCCGGGCTGCTCGCGCTCATGTTGCTCACCGACGCGCGACGCCCGGCACGTACGGGGCCGGCCGGCGAGCTGGTGCCGATGGCCGAGCAGGACCGGAGCCTCTGGAACGCCACGTACATCGCCGAGGGCGTGGCGCTCATCACCGAGGCGCTCCCCCGGGAATGACCGGCCCGTACCAGCTCCAGGCCGCGATCGCCGCGATCCACGACGAGGCGCCGAGCGCCGAGGCGACCGACTGGGCCCAGATCACGGCACTGTACGGACTGCTGATGCGCCTGTCCGACAACCCGGTGGTGGCGCTGAACCACGCCGTCGCCGTGGCCATGGCACAAGGCCCGCACGCGGGGCTCGCCCTGCTCGGAAAGCTCCAGCACGACGAGCGGATCGCCGGGGACCACCGGCTGCACGCGGTGCGCGCCCACCTGCTGGAGATGGCCGGTGACCGCGCGGCGGCGCGCGAGTCGTACCAGGAGGCGGCCCTGCGGACGACCAGCCTCCCGCAACAGCGCTACCTCCACGTCAGAGCCGCCCGTCTGGGGGACGATCCGTGCGCGTGAGCCGTGCGCGTGGGGCCGGGCTGTCAGGGCCTCGGCTGCGCGGACCTGACGCGCTCGGCCAGGAACTCCCAGAGTAAGATCTCAGCCTGAGAACGCCGGGGCGCGGTGCTCTCGATCCATCAGGAGACCACCCACATTGTCCCAGGAACACGTGGAAGTCCTCGCCGGCGGGGGCCGCCTCGAGCTGCGAGCCGACTGCCGGCGGTGCTTCGCGCTGTGCTGTGTCGCGCCGGCCTTCTCGGCCTCGGCGGACTTCGCGATCGACAAGGCCGCCGGGCACGCCTGCCCCAACCTGGCGTCGGACTTCCGCTGCGGCGTCCACGACACCCTCAGGCAGCGGGGTTTTCCCGGGTGCACCGTCTACGACTGCTTCGGCGCGGGGCAGAAGGTCTCCCAGGTCACCTTCGGCGGGCACGACTGGCGGCGGGCCCCGTCGACCGCCAAGCGGATGTTCGAGGTGTTCGCGATCATGCGGCACCTCCACGAGTTGCTCTGGTATCTGGACGAGGCGCTGACGCTGGAGCCCGCCCGCTCGATCCACGGTGAGCTGAGGCTCGCGTTCGACCGCACAGAACGCCTCACCCACGACGATCCCGGCACGCTGGTGGAGCTGGACGTGGCCGCGCACCGGCGGGACGTCAACGCCCTGCTGCTGCGCACGAGCGAGCTCGTACGGGCCGGAGTCCGCCGCGGGAAGAAGGACCGCAGAGGAGCCGATCTCATCGGAGCCGACCTCAAAGGCGCCGACCTGAGAGGCGCCAACCTGCGCGGGGCCTACCTCATCGGAGCCGACCTCACGGGCGCCGACCTGCGGGTGGCCGATCTCATCGGGGCCGACCTCAGGGACGCGAACCTCTCAGGCGCCGACCTCACCGGGAGCATCTTCCTCATCCAGTCCCAGCTCCACTCGGCGAAGGGTGACGGCGGCACGAAGCTGCCGCCGTCACTCACTCACCCGGCGCACTGGTGATCGGGTGGATCACGTGTAGTAACCGTCGACCGGCACGCGCGCCTCGTCGAACAGCGCCGGGCCCTCCTGGCGCGCGCCCGCGGCGGTGGCGGGCGGTTTGAGGCCGGTGAGCTGTTCGGTGGAGAGCGCGAACACAACGCGGCCGAGGCCCGACCGTTCGATGGCGCCCGCGCACATGCCGCAGGGCTGGCAGCTGGTGTACATCGTGGTGGCGGCCGCGGTGGCGGGGTCGAGCTCGCGGGCCGCCCATCTGGCCAGCTTCAGCTCGGGGTGGGCGGTGATGTCGGCGTCGGTGAGCACCGTGTTGTGCTCCTCGACCAGCACGGTGCCCTCCGGTCCCACCAGCAGCGACCCGAACGGCGGGTTCCCGCCGGCCCGCGCCTTGCTCGCGAGCTCGATGGCTTTGCGGAGAAGGCCCTCGTCGTCGTGTGTCACTTCTGCTCCGTTCGTGTGTGACGCGCGCCCAGGTCCCAGTGGGCGGACACGGTCGCGAGCGCCTGCCACGCCGTCTGCGGGTGGCACATCTCGCGCGGGTCGCCGTTGAAGGGGTCGAGCACGACGGTGTCGGCGCCGAGAAGGCGCAGTTGTTCGAGGTCGTCGAGGATCTGGCCGATCGTGCCCTCGCCGGCGAGCCGGTCCGCGCGGTGACCGGCGACTCGGTTAGCCGCAGGGCGATGCGCGGAGCGAAGGCGGGTGCCGGCAGTTCCAGCTCGTCGGCGATGGCCTTCAGCCGTGCCGGCGAGTCGCGCAACCGGCCGAGGGTGTACCGCAGCGGGTGCCAGGCCTCGCCGAGGCGTACCGCCCGGCGCAGGGCGGCGTCGCTGCTGCCGCCGACCCAGATCGGGATCCGCCCGCTGCGGTAGTCCTGATCGTCGTCCCAGGCGGCACGCACCGCCCTGAGGTGTTCGTCGGTCAGCCTCCCGCGCCGCTCGAAGGGCACGCCGAGCGCGGCGTACTCCTGCCGCGCCCAGCCGACGCCCACGCCGAGGATCAGCCGTTCCCCGCTGAGCTGGTTGAGGTTGGCGGCCATGCGAGCGATGAGCAGCGGGTGCCGGTACGGCACGACGAGCACGGTCGTCCCGAGCCGGATCCCGTCGGTCACACCGGCCAGCCACGCCAGGGTGGTGAAGGGCTCGTAGAACGGCGCCGGGTACTGCTCGGCGACGTCGGATGTCACCGCGACATGGTCGGAGACCATTAGCAGGTCGAAGCCCAGACCCTCGACCGTCCGCGCCCATTGCCGCAGCACGCCAGGGCCGGTACCAGGCCCGAAATTCGGGACGTTCACCCCCATTTGCACCAGTTCAGGCTATCCAGTGATCACTTCCGGCTGGAAGGGACTTCTCCCGGCGTACCAGCCGATAGGCCGTGGATCTGCCGGTATCTTTGCCGGATGACCGAGACTCTTGACGCGACCGACTGGTCGATCCTGGTCGAGGTGCAGCGGGACGGCCGCATCCCGCTCACCGAGCTTGGACGGCGGGTCAACCTCAGCGCCTCCGCGGTGACCGAGCGGGTCAGGCGGCTGGAGTCGACGGGCGTCATCACCGGCTACCACGCCGGCGTCGACCTGGAGAAGGTCGGCCTCACCGTGCTCGCCGTGGTGCGCCTGAAGTACCCGGGCAGCCGGCACGAGCCCCTGCACCGGCTGCTCGCCGAGCGCTTCGAGATTCTTGAGTGCCTGCGCACCACCGGCGACGACTGCTACACGCTGAAGGTGGCCGCCGCCTCGATGGCCCACCTCGAAAAGCTCATCGACGAGCTCGCCCAGCTCGGCAGCACGACCACCAGCATCGTGTACAGCCAGACCCTGCCCTACCGCGGCCCCCAGGGACCGTAGGCCGCCCTCACTTCTTGGGCGTCAGGACTCCGTCGATCAGGTAGAGGGCGGCATTGCGGGTCTGCAGGTCGCCGCACACGATGTGGGCGTCGTTGACCTTGATCTTGTCACCGGAGCCACGCGTGGTGATCTTGTCCCCCTCCAGGGTGGTGAAGCTGCCCTTCTTGAGATCGGCGGGCGTCTTGCGGCCCTGCACGACGTGATAGGTGAGGACCTTGGTCAGGGCGTTCTTGTCCGCGAGGAGCTTGTTCAGCTTCCGCTTCCCGAGCTTGTTGAAGGCCTCGTTGGTGGGCGCGAACACGGTGATGTCCTTGGTGGTGTTCAGCTTGTTCACCAGGCCGGCCTTGTTGACGGCCGAGTAGAAGGTGGACAGGTCGGGGCTGTGCGCGGCGGCGGTCACCACCCGCAGCCTCCCCAGGTCGGCGACGCTTCCGGGGCCCGACTGCGGCAGGGACGAGCACCCCGGGCCGACCGGCGAGGAGGCCGGCGAGGGCTTCGGCGCCTGGACGACGCCCGCCGCCACCGGGGCCCCGCTCGCGCCGGTGGCGGCGGTGGCGGCGGTGGTGGCGCCGGCCGAGGTGCCGTAAGCGGTCGTGAGCGACAGGGCCGCCACGACCGGAAGGGTGAGAAGACGAGTGTTCATGTGCCTGTCCCCTTTTGCGCTCTTCGAAAGGGCGGCCACCTGGCGCAACGAGTCGTTCACGGCACGGCCCCCGCAGACGGTGACACTCCCATTCTCGCCGGACGGTTCCCATCCCCACCCAACGCCAGGGGCGACACGCCCTAAAACGTGCTCCATGCCGCCTTAACTCCATTGACATGGTTTTTGTGGCGTTTAATAGGGATATTTCTGTAATTGCGCCACGAAAATCCCAATGCGGGAGGAGAGCGCTTTGCCGTTTACCCGGCAACAAGGGATTGGGTCAGTGGAGGCCAAGAGTGTGGGCGAGGTCGGTGGCTTCACGGGTCCAGCGAGCGCAGAGGGAGAGGCCGGCCGCTCTGGCGGCGTAGCCGGCGTCCGGGTCGGCGGTGGTGACGTCGCCGTAGCCACGGTGCCGGTCGGCCGAGGCCGTTTCGAGGCTCCTCACCGTGAGCCAGTCGTACTTCACCGCGCCGGCGCAGATGCCCAGCCGCACCACGCGTTCGTCGCCGGACCAGCCGGCCTCGCGAAGTCCTTCGAGGTAGGCCCGCGTGGCCCGGACGTCGAGCTCGTCGAGCACGTCGTGGGGCAGGAGCAGGTCGAAGACGCAGTCGGGGACGAGGTTGCCGATGTCCTCCCCGAGAGCCCCGTCCCCTGCGAAGGCCCAGTCGAGCAGGACCACCTCACCGTTCGGGCGCCGCACGATGTTGTTGGGCCAGACGTCGAGGTGGCAGAGCGTACGGGGCAGCGCCTCCATGATCGACAGCAGGCGTTCACGGTCGCGGTGCAGGCGCAGCAGGCCCTCGCGCAGTTCCCGCGGGAAGTGGTCCTCGATCAGTCGCTGGGACCACGCCCGATCGTCGTCGAGCAGGTGCCACTCGGCAGGGCGTGAGGTGCTGTAGTCCCGTAGGAAGCCCGTGCTGAGCCAGGGGTCCCGGGGAAGGTCCGCGCGTCCCTGGCTCCGCCCGAGGGCTCGGGCGGTCGCGACGACGTCCTCCACGGACAACGCCGATGAGTGCCGGCCTTCGACGTCCTCCAGCAGCAGTTCTATGTCGCCTTCGCCGGTCTCCCTGATGTCGAGCACGGCCGGCGCGCCCAAGCCGAGCCGCCCGGGAAGTCCCGACCGGTAGGCGAGGGCTTCCCTGCGCCAGTAGTTCCAGTGCCTCGGGTCGGCGGAGGAGGACCAGTGTCCGGGGGCGTCGTCGCGGCGGTGGGTGAGGATCTTGTGGACGACGCCGCCCTCGCGCCAGATGCCACCGGTCACCCCGTTGGACCGGTTGTGGGTCAGCCGCTCGACAGGCACCCGATCACTTTAAGACCCGCGCGCCTCCAGGCCATCCCGGTGCCCTGGAGGCGTGTTCGCCTGGTCTCGTCCGGCGCCGGTCACACGAGGCGCTTGACGAACTCCAGTGCGGTGCCGGCGACCTCGCGCCAGCCGCTGTCGATGGTCAGCGTGTGGCCTCGGCCGGGGATCTCGACGATCTCCGTGATCGCCTGGTTGTCCTTCTGCTGCTTGTAGGAGGCGTTGGCGATGGCCCCGGGGGACGGTGTGGTCCTTCTCGCCGGAGATGATCAGCAGCGGTCCCCGGTCGGGGTTGCCGGTGTCCACCTTGGCCTCGGTCCAGGGGTTGAGGTTGGCGGCTGCCGCCTGGAACAGCGGCGCGCCGGGGGCGGGCACGGCGAAGGCGTCGTACAGCTCCCTGGCCTCCTCCTCGCTGACGGCGTTGGCGAAGGCGTACCGGAACTGGTCGTAGGTCAGCGGTACCGCCTAGCCGTTGGCGGCCGTGTCGAGCGCGGCGCCCACCTGGTCGGCCAGGGTGACCGCCACCAGGCGCGCCTGCAGGGGCGGGACGGCCCCGGGTGTGGGGTCGAGCAGGAACCGGCCGTAGAAATGGCCGTTGCCGAGCGTGCGCAGCTCGACCTCCTCGTCCGGTAGGCCCAGCCGGTCGACGTCCCAGTGCCTGCGTCCCCAGATCACGGTGCCGTCCTGTTCGAGACGGGGTGGATGCCCGATCAGGATCCCGTACTGGAAGCGGCAGCCGCGCAGGTGCAGCAGGTCGGTGAGCTGAGCCCTGACGTGATCGACCACCATCTCCGGCGACTTCGAGGACTGGGCCAGCTCGGCGGTGTCGTGGATCTGGGCCAGGTAGGCGGCGTCGGTGACGGCGACCACCCGTAGGCGCCGCGCCCGGGCGGCCAGCTGCGAGACGGCCAGCCCCACGATGAGCAGCAGGACGGCGGTCTGGATGTCCGCGGAGCTGGTGAAGGTGAACCGCTGGTAGGGCGGGGCGAAAAAGAAGTCGAACCACACGGCGGCCGACACCGCGGCGAGCGCGCCCGCCAGGCGGTGCCCGTTGGCGGCCACCGCCACCACGACCACGACCAGCGCGAGGGCCACGTTCGTGTTCGAAAGCCCCGTGCGGAACGGCACGAGCACCGCCGAGAGGGCCAGCGGGGCCACAAGTGCCGCCACGATCGCGAGGCGGTCCCTGTCCAGGTAGCGAAGCACAGCCGCACCCCCGTCCTGTCTGCCAAGGCCGACGCCCTACCCCTACCCGGCCCCGCCCTCCCGGACCAGGCCGCTCCGCCCGTCAGTCATCGAGTTCCCGCCCGGCCGCGGGACCGAAACGCCGGCGGTAGGCCGTCGGGCTGAGCCCGGTCTGCCGCCGCAGCCGGACCCGCAGGTTCGAGGCGGTCCCGGTCGCGCGCCACCACCTGGGGCCGGGGGAGCGGGGCGGCTCAGCCGAGCGCGTGGCCGGTGGGGGCGTCTGGTCCGCCGCGAGCACAGCGGGCTCCCGGCGGGGTCACGGCGCGACCGTCCCCAGGGCCGGCGGGGTCACGGCGCGACCGTCCCAGGGGACGGTGCGGTCGGGCCGTCACGCTGCGGGACACCGCAAGCGTCCGACGACCGGGCCTCGTGCCGCGTCGTGGACATCATGCTGGACGGCCCGCGAGTCCATCCGGAGGCTGTCTTGCCAGCCAGGTCGTTAACCGCGATACCGTTCCATCCGTGATCCAGAACGACGGAGCCGAAGGAACCGGGCAGGCGGCGGCGAACCAGACATTCCTCCCCGGCCGACGGGGAGGCTCCTCCCGCGTGACCTTGCGCCCGATCACCCGCGACGACCAGGACGAGTTCATCGGACTGGTCCGCGCCAGCGTCGACCTGCACCATCCCTGGATGTCCCTGCCCGCCACACCGCAGGAGTTCCAGACCTACGTCGGGCGATTCGACGACCCGCTGTCCGCCGAAGGCCTGCTGGTCTGTGTGCGCGAAACCGGTGCCATCGCGGGCAACATCAACATCCAGAGCATCATCCGGGGACGCTTCCAATGCGGCTCCCTCGGCTACGCGGCCTTCGCTCCCACCGCCGGCCAGGGGTACATGTCCGAAGGCATCGGATTGGTGCTGCGCCACGCATTCGAGCAACTGCGGCTCCACCGGCTGGAAGCCAACATCCAGCCCGAGAACGAGGCCTCCCTGAGGCTTGCCCGGCGACACGGCTTCCGCAAAGAGGGCTACTCCCCGGGCCTGCTGTTCATCGACGGCGCCTGGCGGGACCACGAGCGCTGGGCCATCACCAGCACCATGGCCGGCGAGATCTCCGTCCCCCCGCATCCGACCCTGCCCCGCCATTGAGACACCGGCGCGGTCGGCAGGCTGGAGGAGCTCACCTAGCGGGTGGCGACCCGGTAGTCCTACTTGATCTGGGTAAGGAAGAAGTCCCGGACGTCCTCGGCGAGCAGCTCCGGCACCTCCATCGCGGCGAAGTGGCCGCCGCGCTCGAACTCCGACCAGTGCCTGATGTCGTACAGCCGCTCGGCCAGCGGTCGCACCGACTGCGTGATGTCGTGCGCGAACACCGCCACGCCAACCGGTACCGGGCACGGCTCGATCCGCCGCGGAGTGTCGTGGTGCAGCCGCGCCGAGGAAGCCGCGGTGGCGGTCAGCCAGTACAGCGAGATGTCGGTGAGCATCCGCTCGTCACTGATCTGCGAGCGAGGGTCGGTCCACTGTGCGAAGCGCTCGGCGATCCAGACCAGCTGGCCGACCGGCGAGTCGGTCAGCGCGTAGCCGATGGTCTGGGGGGTCAGGGCCTGCAGAGCCTGGTACGGCGGACGATTCGCCATCATCTGCCGGACCTTGTCCAGCCGAGCTTCATCCGTTTCCGACAGTTCAATGTCGGCGTCCGGGACCGGCCGGGTCGGCAGGTAGTTGACGTGCACCCCGACTACCTGCTCGGGTGCCACCGCACCGAGCGCCATTGAGATGCCCGAGCCGAAGTCGCCGCCCTGCGCGCCGTAGCGCTCGTACCCGAGACGGCGCATCAGCTCAGCCCAGGCCCGCGCGACCCGGACGATATCCCAGCCGCGCTCGTGGGTCGGCCCGGAGAAGCCGTACCCCGGGATGGACGGAATCACCAGATGGAACTCGCGCGACAGCGGCTCGATGACGTCGAGGAACTCCAGGAACGAGCCGGGCCAGCCGTGGGTGAGGATCAGCGCGAGCGCGTCCGGCTTCGCGGACCGGACGTGGACGAAGTGGATGTTCTGGCCCTCGATCTCGGTGGTGAAGTGCGGGAGCTCGTTGAGCTTGGCCTCGTGCTCGCGCCAGTCGTACCCGGTCCGCCAGTGTTCGGCGAGCTCCTTGAGCCGCGCCAGCGGGAAGCCGTAGTCCCACCCGGCGTCGGCGACCTCGTTGGGCCAGCGGGTGCGGGCGAGCCGGTCGGCCAGATCGTCGAGGTCGGCCTGGGGGATGTCGATGCGGAACGGCTTGATCATGGTCTCGGCTCCAGGGGCATTCATTCGGCGTCCGAATGTTCGATCGACTAACGTTTATTCCGCGAACGATAGCACAATCATTAGTGCGCCAAACGACTCGCTAGACTTGTCACATGGAGAACTCATCCGAGGAGACGCCCGCCCGGTGGGAGGGCCTGCCCAGCTGGCTGCTCGGCCAGACCGCCAACCACGCGCAACGCCTGGTGGGCGACGGGTTCTCGTCGGTCGGCGCCCGCGGCTACCACTACCGCCTGCTGGCGACGCTGGAGGAGTCCGGCCCGGCCAGCCAGGCCGCGCTGGGCCGCCGTAGTGGCATCCACCTCAGCGACATGGTCGCGACGATCAACGAACTCGCCGATCGCGGACTGGTCGAGCGCGCCCCGGACCCCTCCGACCGGAGGCGCAACATCATCTCGCTGACCTCAGCGGGCAAGCGGCAGCTGCGGCGACTGGAGAAGCGGCTGGCCGAATGCCAGGACGAACTGCTGGCTCCGCTGTCACCCGAGGAGCGACAGCGGTTGACCGAGGTGCTGTCCAAGCTGTTGGACCACCACAACCGGCGAACCGGCACCCCCGAAGAGCCGGGGCGCTGACTGAGGGGCGTCGCCGCGGGCATGGGTCACCGGCATCTTCGGGTAAAGGACCGCGAAGGCGGGTTACAAACCC
Organism: Sphaerisporangium sp. NPDC088356; assembly: GCF_040685555.1. Taxonomy (NCBI): domain Bacteria; kingdom Bacillati; phylum Actinomycetota; class Actinomycetes; order Streptosporangiales; family Streptosporangiaceae; genus Sphaerisporangium; species Sphaerisporangium sp. NPDC088356. The sequence continues at coordinate 12,966 of NZ_JBFBIK010000087.1, read as the reverse complement.
TCACCTGGGGTTAGGGAAGGCGAAGATTTCCGCCTGGACGCCTGGACAGGGATCCACACGGATGGCACTCCCGCAGAAGGGCCGACCACCGCCATGGACACCGAGCACGACTCGTTCTTCGCCCTCCCCGGCACCGGGGCAGTGGTCATCCGTGCCACCGGCAACCTCGACTTCAGCTCCACCCCGGCCTTACGGGACAAGGTCGAGACCGCCGCGAGCGCCGCGCAGGCCACGACAGTGATCATCGATCTCTCGGAGGTCGGGCTGTGCGACTCCTCCGGACTGGGCGAACTCCTCCACGCCCGCAGGCGGTGCGAGACGTCGGGAATACAGCTCATGCTCGCCGGCCCGCCGCCCAACGTGAGACGGCGGCTGGCCACCACCGGCCTGACAGCGCTGTTCGAGGTGTTCCCCTCCGTGACCGACGCCCTGCACCACGCGGGATGAGTCGACGGCCCTGCCCAGGTAGGTCTCCGGGTGCTCGAACGCCGGGGTGGCGACCGCGCCGATGTCCTCCGGGGCGATCAGTTGCTGCGGCACGCCGGGCATGATCGCGGTGACGAGCGCCCCGTCCCGCAGGCCCCACACCGGGTGGACGAGGTTCTCCATGAACGAGGCCGGGCGCAGGATCGTCACCGTCACGTCGAGGGAGCTGACGTACTGCTCGATCTCCCACTTGCTGTCGATGTTGGACATCCCGGTCCTGTGGTCGGAGCTGTTGCCCGAGGTGTAGACCAGGGGCTCACCTCAGCGAGATGACCGGCCGGTATTCGGTGAGGGGCACGCGATGTCCCGCCGGAGCGACTAGCCGTGCTGACCACGGACGCCGTCCCTCGCGGGCGGCGTGCCTTCACCAGACGTAGCGGGGTCGAGCCACGCGGGATGCCCGGGGTCAGGCGCGGAAGTCGCCGGTGCGTTCCGGGGTGGCCTTGGCGAGCAGGTCGCGGACCGCGCCGGCCTCCACCGACTGGCCGTAGACGGGCGTGCCGGGCTGCTGGCGCCAGGACTCGTCGAGCCCTCCGGCGTCGACGGTGTCGAAGCCGAGCTCGTCGATGAGGTCGCGTACGACCTGCTTGGCCGCCTGGTCGTCGCCGGCGACCGGAATGGCGACGCGGCCCGGGGTCCCCTTGGGCTGGGGGAGGTCGAGGATGTGCTGGGCGTGGGTGCCGTTGAACGCCTTGATCACGGGGTGGCCGAGGTGGCGCTCGGTCCAGCGGCTCTCGGTCAGGCCGTCCTCGAGGGGGGCGATCCGCCCGTCCCGCTGCGGGTAGTAGTTTCCGGTGTCGATGACCGCGACGCTCTCCGGCACCCCGTCGAAGAGGCCGGCGGGCAGGTGGGGGACGTTCCCCACGGGGATGGCGACGACGATCACCTCGGCGCCGCGCGTCGTCTGCTCGACGGTGACGGGGGTGGCGCCGGTCTCCTCGGCGAGACCGGTGAGGGTCTCGGGGCCGCGCGAGTTGGCGACAGCCACCTCGTGGCCGAGAGCGGTGAGACGGCGGGTGAGGTTACCACCGATGTGGCCGGCCCCGATGATGCCGATCTTCATATGGCGCGCCTTTCCTCATGCCCGCCCGCGATCACTTCGCCGGCGGTGAGAGTCTGGTCGGTCGACAGCAGAGATGTCTCGCCGAGAGACAACCGTGGATGCGCCGGAAAACATCCATGACGACGCCCTTTACATTGTAGATCAGAAAGAATGGCCAGCCGGGGCGCCTCTCAGGTGAGGATCGGCGTTCGCGGCCGCGTGGCACGCGCCGCGGCCGTCGGCCCGGGCGACGACGCGATCGCCGTGGATGCGGATCGCGGCCTCGGTCCCGTCGCTGACGGCCGGCACGCCGGCCCTCGCGGCCAGCGATCCGGACTCGTCGTACACCACCTGCAGGCGCGGCCACGCCGACGGCGGGAAGGCCGCGCGCAGGCAGGTACACAGGTCGGCGATGGCCAGCCGGGCCAGCGGCGCCAGCTCGTCCGGTTCGCCGGTGACCAGGACGGCGGTGACGCCGGCCCCGGGCGGCGCGGCGCGCACCGCTTCCTCGACGGCTTCGAGCCGGTGCAGTCCGAGGATCGCCACGACGCCGTCACCGGACAGCCGCGCGGGCTCGCCGCGCACCGCGTCCACCGCCTGAGGCGGCGACCACGGCTCGTCGGCCGGACGCGCCTCGGGGATCCAGGGCACGTACGGGGGCGCCCAGACGTCGTCCAGCTCAAGGCCGGCCAGCTGCTCGCAGACGCTGACGACGTTGAACGGCTCGACGAAGCCGGGCGCGGCGGCGGCCATCTGGCTCGCGCCGTGCAGGGTCGTGAGCACGGCCTCCGCGACGTTCACCCGGCGGCCGGGCGGGCCAAGGCTCTCCAGGGCCAGCCCGAGCAGGATCGCGTCGAGCTTCATGAGCTGCGCGAACGGCTGCCGGGTCCGCTCGTCGGCGAGGATCTCCGGCATCAGGTCCATGCCGAGCCTCGCGGGGCCGTTCTGCTCGTCGGTGGAGAGAGGGAGCCGGGCGACCCAGGCGCGGGCGAACGCGCCGAGCGCCTCGCGGGCGGTGCGGGCGGGCTCGGGGTGAGACGCCTCGCCGGAGTGCTCGGGGTGGGGCTCCTCGGGCGCGCGCTCGGCGAGGCCCGCCAGGACGGCGAAGTACAGGGCCCGTTTGCCGGGGAAGTTGGAGTAGACCGCGCCGCGGGTGAGCCCCGCACGCTCGGCGATGCCGTCGATCTTGGCGTCGCGGAAGCCGCACTCGGTGAACTCGTCCCTCGCGGCGGCCAGCACCTTGGCGCGGTTGAACTCGCGCATCTCCGCCCTGGTAAGCCGGCCCATCGTCCTCCCCATCGCCGCGATGTGCACCGCGTTGCCGCCCGTGCCGATCCAAGATACCGTGACCATCCAGATGATGAGATCATGTGTTGACAACATCGGAAATCTGGGAGGATCCATGAGCGACGTCCCCGAGATCGACCTCACCGACCCCGAGGTGGTGCGCGACCCCTTCGGCGCCTACGGACGCGCCCGCGAGCGCTCGCCGCTGGCCCGCCTGCTGATCCCCGGCCTCGCCCCGATGTGGGCCCTCACCCGCCACGAGGACGCCAAGGCGATGCTCGGCGACCCGCGGTTCGACCTGAACGCCGACAGCTTCATGCGCCCCGACGTGCCCGAGGACTGCCTGCCCTACATGCGGACCATGTCCGAGATGGAGGCGCCGGAGCACGCGCGGCTGCGCAGGCTGGTGGCCCCCGCCTTCACCGTGCGCCGCGCCGCCGAGTTCCGGCCGAGGATCGAGCCGATCGTCGAGAGGCTGCTCGACGATCTCCCGGGCCACGCCGACGCCGACTCGGTCGACCTGCTGCTCCACCTGGCGCGGCCGTTGCCGATGGACGTCATCTGCGAGCTGGTCGGCATCCCCGAGCCCGATCGCCCGCGGTGGCGCACGTACGGCGCCACCGTGGCGGCGGGCTCGGGCCAGGGGTTCGCCGAGGCCGTGCCGGGGATCATGGAGGGGGCCAGGGCGGCGATAGCGCGCCGTCGTGACGAACCGGGCGACGACCTGCTCTCCGACCTCATCCGGGTGCAGGCCGAGGACGGGGACCGGCTGGACGACACCGAGATGGTCACACTGGTCTGGCACCTGGTCCTCGCGGGGCAGACGCCGACGAACCTCATCGCCAACGCCGTGGAGGCCCTGCTCTCCCACCCCGGGCAGCTCGCCGCGCTGCGCGAGGATCCCGGGCTCATGCCGCTCGCCGTCGAGGAGCTGATGCGCTGGTGCGGTCCGATGCTGCTGTCGATCCCCCGCTACGCGAGGGAGGATGTCCTGCTCCACGGCACGCTGGTGCGCAAGGGAGAGGCGCTCATCGCCGCGGTCGCCGCCGCCAACCGCGACCCGCGCGCGTTCACCGACCCCGACCGGTTCGACGTCGCCCGTTCCGGCGGACCGGCGGGTCATCTCGGCTTCGCCCACGGCCCGCACTTCTGTCTCGGGGCGTCGCTGGCCCGCGTGCAGACCCAGGTCGCGCTCACGGCACTGCTGCGCCGCTTCCCCGGCCTGGCGCTCGCCGCCGCGCCCGAGAAGCTGCGCGCCCCCGACCCGGGCACCTGGCGGCTCACCTCGCTGCCCGTGACCCTCTGACCCCGGCCCCCACGACCACGACCACGACCACGAGGAGACGTTGCGAGTGCCACGCACGGGTGACGGCGACCTGCTGAAGTGCACGTTCTGCGGGAAGAGCCAGAAGCAGGTCAGGAAGCTCATCGCGGGGCCCGGCCGTATCTGCATCTGCGACGAATGCGTCGAGCTCTGCAACGAGCTCATCATGGAGGAGCTCGGCGAAACCCCCGAGGGCGGGCCGCGTGAGCCGCCGAAGCCCCGGGAGATCCACGAGTTCCTGGAGCAGTACGTCGTGGGGCAGGAAAGCGCCAAGAAGACGCTCTCGGTGGCCGTGTACAACCACTACAAACGCATCCGGTCAGGAGCCGTGAGGGAAGAGCCTGTCGAGCTCGGCAAGTCCAACATCCTGCTGATCGGCCCGACCGGCTCCGGCAAGACCTACCTCGTGCAGACGCTCGCCCGCATGCTCGACGTGCCGTTCGCGATCGCCGACGCCACCGCGCTCACCGAGGCGGGGTACGTGGGTGAGGACGTCGAGAACATCCTGCTCAAGCTGGTCCAGGCCGCCGACCACGACGTCAGGAGGGCCGAGACGGGCATCGTCTACATCGACGAGGTCGACAAGGTGGCCCGCAAGAGCGAGAACCCCTCGATCACCCGCGACGTCTCCGGCGAGGGCGTGCAGCAGGCCCTGCTGAAGATCCTCGAAGGCACGATCGCCTCGCTCCCGCCGCAGGGCGGCCGCAAGCACCCGCATCAGGAGTTCATCCAGATCGACACCACCAACGTGCTGTTCATCTGCGGTGGTGCCTTCGCCGGCCTCGAAGAGATCATCGAGCGGCGGACCGGCCACAAGGGAGCCGGGTTCGGCGCCGCGATCCGCACCGGGCGGGAGCGGGAGACGAGGGACGCCCTCGCCGAGGTCATGCCCCGGGACCTGGTCGGCTTCGGGCTGATCCCGGAACTCGTCGGCCGGCTTCCTGTGGTGTCGACCTTCCAGCCGCTGGACCGTACGGCGCTGTCGCGCATCCTCACCGAGCCGCGCAACGCGCTGGTCAAGCAGTACAAGCGGCTGTTGGAGCTCGACGGGGTGGAGCTGGAGTTCACCGAGGACGCCGTCGGCGCCATCGCCGAGCAGGCGCTGCTCCGGCGCACCGGCGCCCGGGCGACCCGCGCCATCCTCGAAGAGATCCTGCTCAACGTGATGTACGAGGTGCCCAGCCGGGACGACGTGGCGCGCGTCGTGATCGACCGGGACACCGTGCTGCACAACGTCAACCCGACCCTGATCCCCCGTGACCACCCCGGGCCCGGACGCCACCACCAGGAGAAGTCCGCCTGACCCGGAAACCTTCTTGCCCGCCCTCCCGCATCGATGGAACATGGTCACATGCCGGTTGTGGCAGTTCTCGATCGGAATGGTGGGAAATATGCGGGTAATCGGCGCGGGGTTCGGCCGTACCGGAACGCTGTCCCTCAAGACCGCCCTGGAGCGACTCGGACTCGGGCCATGCCACCACATGACGGAGGTCTTCCAGAACCCCGGCCAGATCCGCCGCTGGCTGGCCATCGCCCAGGGACGGCCGGCCGACTGGGACGCGCTGCTGGGCGGCTACCGGTCATGCGTCGACTGGCCCGCCGCCGCCTACTGGCGCGAGCTCGCCGACCACTACCCCGAGGCGAAGGTGATCCTGAGCGTACGAGATCCCCAGCGCTGGCTGGCGAGCATGAACGCCACCATTCTCAAGCAGCGCGGTCGCGGCGGCACGCTGACGGGGAAGGCGCTGGTGCGGCTGTCCTCGCTGCTGGGCACCGACTTCGCGGCGTTCGCCAAGATGAGCGAGCTGACCGTCGACGGGCGGGTGTTCGGCGGGCGCATGAGCGATCCGGAGCACGCGCTGAAGACCTTCCGGTCGCACATCGAGGAGGTCACGGCGGCCATCCCGCCTGAGCGGCTGCTCGTCTTCGAGGCCCGGCAGGGATGGGAGCCGCTGTGCGACTTCCTGGAGGTGCCGGTGCCGGCCGAGCCCTACCCGAGGGTCAACGACGCGGACGACTTCCAGAAGCACGCCCGGTCCATGTTCGGTTCCATGCTCCTGCGGCGCAGCGAGTAGCCGGGCGCGGCGCATAGAGGACAGCGACCGGCCCATTTGCGCCTAGTGTCGGCCACGTCGCGATTCGCGGGGGCGCGCTGGAGGACGCCGAGATGACGATCGACGAGCTCGGCGACGCGGTCGTCGGGGAGATCCTCGAAGGCACCCCCCGGCTGACCATCGGCCAGGTCACCGTGGGCGGCCACGCCTGACTCCAAGGCAGTTCGTTCACCGGGGGTGCCGCTCCGCCCAGGAGGCCAGGGCGGCCTCGCTGGTGACGTGGTCGAGCCCGACGGCGACCGCGCCGCGCAGCGCGCCCTCGTCGCCGTGCGCCGCGTCGAGGACAGGCGGGGGCTGTGCCCTGCGGAAGGTCATCAGGCCGCCGGCATAGGCCTCGTCGAAGCCGGCGGGGGCGGCGGCGCGCAGGGAACCGGCGAATCCCCCCAGCGTGACGACGTCGGGGGCGTGGGCGTTGACCAGCCCGGCGATGCCGCTCGCCAGCGCGGAGGCGACGGTGGCCACCGCCCGCGCCGCCGCCGCGTCGCGAGGAGCGCGATCGAGGACCTCGCGCATGTACGTGTGCGGGTCGGCCGGGGGCGGGTCGCCGAGGTGGCGGGCGAGGGCGCGCCCGTCGACCTCCAGGTCCCAGCAGCCGCGGGCTCCGCAGGGGCAGCGCAGCCTTCGGTCGCCGAAGGGGACGTGCCCGTACTCGCCCCCCGCGCCCCCGGCTCCCGTCACAGGATGCCCGCCGACGATGAGGGCTCCGCCGATGCCGACCTCGACGAGCAGGTGCAGGGCGGTGGCGGCGCCCGCGGCGGAACCGGTGCGGGCCTCCGCGACTCCGGCGAGGGTCGCGTCATTGCCGACGAGCAGCGGCAGGCCGGTGCCGGCGGACAGGCCGGTGAGGTCCACCGGGCCCCAGCCGAGGCTGGAGGCCTGGACGAGGTCGCCGTCGACGAACGTCGCGGCCACGGCGAGGGACACCGCGCGCACCCGCTCGCCGTACCGCCGCCACGAACGGTCGAGCACCTGACGCAGCGCGGCGAGCACGGGGCCGGGCTCACGGCCGGCGTGGCGACCGGTCTGGAGGTGCGCGACCCGCCCGTCCAGCGTCGCCACGGCGCAGCGCCAGTCCTCCTGGCGCAGCTCGGCGGCGAGGACCAGCGGACCCGAGGGATGAGGCGCGAGGACCGTGGTCGGCCGCCCACGTCCTCGCACCGGTGCGGGGGTCTCGGTGAGCAGGCGCAGGTCGCGCAGCCGCGCGGTGATCTCGGTGGTCGACCCGGTGCTGAGGTTCAGCCGGCGGGCCACCGACGCGCGGGTGATGCCGGGCTCCCTGCGCACCTGCGCCAGCACGTCCGCCGCCGCGCGCCACCGCGCGTCGCGTGCGCGTTCGGGTCTGTCCCTTGCCATCGGCAGCACCCATCGTCTTATGCTCGTGCCACGAGTATAACCGGGAGGGCCGAATGGACCTGAGCGACGTGGACGCCGTCCTGCTCGACATGGACGGCACGCTGGTGGACTCCGACGCCGCCGTCGAGCGAGCGTGGACGGCATGGGCCGCCGAATACGGGGTGGACGCCGCGACGGCCGTGGTGCGGCTGGCCCTGCCGCTTGCGGGTGACCTGCCCCTCGACGACCTCGGCCGGCTCGCTCACCTGCTCACCCGAGCACGGGTACGGCCGTGGTGGCGGGACGCGGCGGGGTTCGGGCTCGTCGAGAGCGGCTGGGTGGACCCTCTCGGGGCCGCCCAGCCCGGCCAGAGCCGCGACGTCGGCCGCACCCCCATGCCCCGGGCTCGGGTTCACCCCCGGACGCCCCGATGAGTGACCCCGCCCGCCGCCCGGCATCTAACGACACTCCCACCTCGGCAACTCCCGCCTCGGCCGCTCCCAGGGAACCGGCCGGCGGGACGAGCCCGTCGCTTGACGCGCGCGGCGACCTGCAGGTCGGGATCGCCCAGGCCGCGCTCGGCTTCTGCGTGACCAGCCTCGGCGCCACGCTGGTGATGCTGGCCCGCGACCTGCGCGTGCCCGTGGGAAGCATCGCGTGGCTCGCCTCCGCATTCGGCGCCGGCCTGCTGGTCGCCGCCGCCGCGGGGCCCGTGCTCCTGCGGCGCGGCCCCCGGCCCACCCTGCGCGCCGGCGCGCTGGTCCTCGCCGCCGGTGCCGCGCTGCTCGCCCTCGCCCCCTCCCCCGGCCTGGCCGTCGCGGGTGCGCTGCTGCTCGGCCTGGGCGGCGCCGGGCTGGTCCTGGTGACCCCGGCACTGCTGGACGGTCCCGGTGTCGCGGCGCGGCTCACCCGGGTGAACGCGGCGTCCAGCACCGCGGGCGTCCTCGCCCCCCTGGCCCTGGGCTTGCTCGACTCCCTCGGGCCCAGCGGACGGCTCGTACTCCTGGTGGCCGTCCCGCCGCTGCTGGTCGCCGCGGCGGTCACCATCCCCGGTACGGCTCCAGGCCCCCGGGCGCCCGCTTCCGTCCCGAGTACGAGCGAGGCGCCCGGGGTGCCGACGTCGCGGCGCGAGGTCACGGCGCCGCGGCGCGAGGTTGCCAGGCGCTGGACGCGCGTGATGCTCGCCGTGTCGGTGGAGTTCTGCTTCGCCGTGTGGGCCGTGGCCCGGTTGCAGGAGACCGGCGTGACGCCCGGTGAGGCCGCCGGGCTGGGAAGCACGTTCGCCATCGGCATGGCGCTTGGACGCATCGCCGCCCCGCGCCTGATCCAGCGCGTTCGCGTCGTCCCCCTGTGCGCCGTGGCGATCGCCGCCGGGACACTGCTGGTCGTCGCCAGCAACGGACCCGTCTCGGTCGCCGCCGGCCTCGTGATCGCGGGCCTCGGCGTCGCGCCCCTCTACCCGGTCACCCTCGCCGACCTGGTCGCGACCCCGGACCTGCGGGGCGCGCATTCGGCCTCCCTCGGCGCCCTGGCATCCGGTACGGCCATCCTGCTCGCGCCGTCCGCCCTGGCCGCCCTCGGCCAGGTGGCCGACCTCCGCCTCGCCTTCCTGGTCACCATCCCCCTCCTCGTGGCCCTGACCGCGATGAACCCGCGAAAGGCGACGTGATGTCCGGCGAGCTAGGCGTCGCTCCTCACCGGCCCGTTCCGAAGTCGCCGGACCGTCGAAAGTCCTTCCAGTCCCCGGGCGATGTCCATCCTCGGCTCCGTCTGACATCGAAACTAGAATGTCATTCTAGCCAGAGGCGGAGCCGGCAGGATGGACATCCAGGAGGCGGAGCGGCCGCGTTCAGGCGGTGGACCTGGCCAGCGACGTCGAGGACAGGTGGGACAGCACCTCGCGGAGCCGCTCGCGGAAGGCGGGATCGTTGATCCTTCCGGTGGGGTCGAACTGGCCCAGCCCCGGGGAGACGGTCGCGTCGGCGCCGTACACAACCGCGCCCGCCGCCCCGAGGGCGCGGCGCAGCTGGGTCTGCGTCCACAGCGACTCGTACGGGCGCAGGCAGGAGGTCACCACGACGACCGGCTTGCCCAGCAGCACCGTGCCGCCATGCTGGGAAGACATCCAGTCGAGCGCGTGGCTGAGCTCGGGCGGCAGGACGCTGTGGCCCGGCGCCGTGAGCAGCACGCCGTCCGCGCCGGACAGCGCGTGACAGAGGTCGTCGACCGGGCGGGGAAGCGGGCCGTCCTCGAAGGGCGGCACCTGGTCGAGCCCGTCCCAGATCTCGAACTCCGCCGACGCGGGGAGCTCGCGCCCCGAGGCCTCCAGCAGCCTGCGGACGTACGCCTTCGACAGCAGGCTGCCCGCGATTCCAACGACCCTCATCCTCGACCCCGCATCTGTCGCGACCTGCGACGTTATGAGCCAGGGGGCGTCTCATCGGCCCGGCCACGTCACGGCGGCCGCCGGCACATGAGCCCCCCAGCTGTCCGACACAACCGCTCAACCGCGTTGTGGTGATCCGCCACGGAGCGACTGTCCACGGCACCGTCAGAGGTCACCCCGTCCCGCGAGAGGTCCGGAGTACCGGCGTCCGCCGACTTCACGATCGACCACGCACCACCCGCTGCCCACGAAAGGGCGTGACGAACGCGCCGCACACCGGGAATTTACATCTGTACCGTCTGCGGTATGAGAAAACTGGCCTTCTCCACGCTGGGGTGCTCAGGGCTGCCCCTGGCCGAGGTCGCCGCGATGGCGGCGCGTACCGGCTGGCCCGGCCTTGAGCTGCGCTCGGCACCGGACGAACCCGTCCACCGCGGGCTCTCCCCGGAGGGCAGGAGGACGGCGCGGGCGGCGCTGTCGGGCGTGACCGTGCTCTGCGTCGCCTCGTACGTGAAGGTGGCGGCGGCCGAGGCCGATGACGACGAGGTGGTGGCCGCCCTGCTGGCCGAGGCGGAGCTGGCGCGTGACCTCGGTGCCGGGGCGGTTCGCGTGTTCCCCGGAGGCCGGGGCGACGGCCGCGACGATCTACGGGCGGTACGGCGGCTCAGCGCGGCGGCTCCGCGGCTGCCGCAGGGCGTCGAGATCTGGGTGGAGACGCACGACTCCCATCCGAGGGGCGGTGACGTCGCCCGCGTGCTGTCCGAGGTGGGCAGCCCGGCGGTGCGCGCCATCTGGGACGTCGCCCACCCGTGGCTGGCCGGGGAGACGGTCGCGGAGGCGGCGGCGGCGCTGGCGCCGTGGCTGGCCCACGTGCAGGTCAAGGACCGCTCACGGGACGATCCCACGCCGGTGCCGCTCGGCGACGGCACGCTGCCGCTACGCCCCGTGCTCACCACCCTGCGTGACGCCGGTTACGGCGGGTGGGTCAGCCTGGAGTGGGAGCACAAGTGGCATCCCGCCCCAACGCCCCTGGAGGACGCGCTGCGCGCCGGCCGCGCCTGGCTGGCCGCCTGCACAGCGTAATCATCGTTGCCCGCCCCCACGACGACCCGCTTCTCGCCGGTGCGGTCGACTGCCATAGGGGGTTTTCGGATGATTCGGCATCGACGGCCGGTCAGAACCCGGCTCACGCTTTACGCCGGCGTGATGGCGGCTCTGTTCTCCGCCATGCTCGCCACCATCCAGCGCCTGGCCACGAAACTCCCTGCCCGCGGGTCAGACGGTGCGCTTGCGTGGAGGTCTCTCCTCCATGGACGGCTCCGGCCTCACGTCCTCGACCTCCTTCTTCAGCCGGCGGCGGGACGAGGCCACCGACCGGGTGGCCGACTCCACGGTGTCGCCGACGCCGACCATCAGGCTGGTCAGCTGGGCCTCGAACACCACGTCGGCGTTGCAGGGTTCGATGAGGTAGTCGCCCAGTTCGAGCGTGACCAGGCCGTGGATCGCGGTCCACAGCTGGTGGGCGACCAGCTCGGCGTCGCCGGTGCGGAACCGGTCGGCCGTGATGCACCGGTTCGCGCACTCGACGACGGTGCTCAGGGTGTACCGGCCGTACTGGCGGTCCTCCGCGGTGAGCGAGAAGCCGGCCAGCGACGCCCCGCCGAACATGACGGCGTACAGGTGGGGATTGGTCAGGGCGTTGTGCCGGTACGCCCGCCCGAACAGCGTCATGTCGGCGACGGGATCGGCGGTGAGCGCGACGTGGGAGAAGTACGCCTCAAGGCGGGCGAACCCCTCGTACACCATCTCCCGCACGAGCCCGCTCATCCCGCCGAAGTTCGTGTAGACCGCCATCGTCGAGGTGCCCGCCTCGGCGGCGATGCGGCGGGCCGACAGCGACTGGGGACCCTCGTCGGCGAGCAGCCGCGCCGCGATGTCGACCAGGGTGGAACGCGTCTGCGGGTTCGATCGGCGTGGACTCACCTTGACAGTATGGCATAACACCGTTATTTTTTACATAACGCTGTTATGCCAGGCCTCACGAGGAGGTGCCCGAAATGACTGTCACGGAGCACGTTGACCCGCTCAGGGCGTCGAACTCCCGCCGACTGCCCGACGGCGCGCTGCCCGTCGAGGGCGTCCTCCCCCTCGGCCTCGACGGCACCTTCCTGCTGACCTGCCCGCCCCCGACCGGCTCGCACGCCTCGGCGGGGCCGACGCTCTCCGGCGTGCGGCTCGGCGGGGGCACCGCCCGCAGGCACAGGGCCACCGCCGAGCCCGGCGCCCACGTGCCGGGCCAGGCGCCCGGTTCCGCGATCTGGCTCCGGCCCGCCGGGCCCGCCGACCCTCCGCCGGACGGGCCGTGCCGCGCGAGCGTCGCGCCGCCGGTCAAGGACCGCATCGCCGCCGAGTGGCACACCGTCGCCACCTACCCTGGCCTGGACGTCGCCGAGCACCTGACCATCGGGCCGGACGGCCGCGTGCTCGACGCCCGGCCGTTCGCGCTCGACGGTGCCCCGCTGATGCGGACGGTCGCGCTCACCGACCGGTTCGTCGTGGTGTTCGACCTGCCCGTGACCTACCGCCGGGCGGCGGCCATGATCGGCACGGGGTCCCCCTATCGCTGGCAGCACGGCCGGCCGGGGCGCATCGGGTTGCTGCCGCGCCGGGCGGGCGACGCGGCCGAGCCGCTCTGGTTCCCGATCGCCCCCTGCTTCATGGTCGAGTCGGTGAACGCCCACGACGACGGCGACCGTGTGGTCGTCGACGCGGTGCGGCGCGCGCGGGCCTTCGACACCCCCTCGTGGGACCTCGGCGACGCCGACGACTCCTCGCGGGTGCACCGGTGGACGCTCGATCTCGCGACCGGCACGGCGCGCGAGCGGGCGCTGACCGGCGCGCTGGACCTGGCGTCGGCGGACTCCAGGCTTGCCGGTAGCAGGCACCAGCAGCTCGCTCCGGCCCAGCGCGGCGTTCCGTGCCAGGACCACGATCC
>NZ_JBFBIK010000086.1:0-31885 GCF_040685555.1 Sphaerisporangium sp. NPDC088356 | reverse complement strand
CCAGCCTGGCACGGTGCTGCCCAGCCCTTCTTCTCCGTGTACGCGCCCGGCGAGGGTCAGCCCTCCTGGTCCACCAGGCTCTTCGGGCGCATGTCGGTCCAGTTGGTCTCGATGTACTCCAGGCACTCCTGGCGGTTGCCGGGCCCGTGGACGACGGTCCATCCGGCCGGGACCTCCGCGAAGTCCGGCCACAGGCTGTGCTGGCCCTCGGGGTTGATGAGTACCGAGTAGACGCCGTCGGGGTTCTCGAACGGGTTGCTCATTTCAGGTTCTCTCCTCTTCTGGAAACACTTGTCAGGGATGTGGTGGTCAGCGGTCGTCGCCCAGGGCCTCGGCGCGGTCGACCAGGGCTCGCAGCACCCGGAACCACGTGCCGGCGAGGTCCCGGACCGTCTCCTCGGACAGCACCTCGGAGGCGAAGGACCAGTGGGCGGCCAGCTCCGGCCCGCCCGGGTGGTCCTCGGTCAGGGCGTTGACGGTCAGGGCGTGCGACATCGGCATGCCCGGGTCCGCGTCCAGGTCGGCGGCGTCGTCCTCCGGCGCGTAGGACCAGTCGGTCGCCTCGGGGCGGCCGAAGCGGCCCATGTAGTTGAACTCGATCGGCGGCTCGCCGAGCCGTGCCAGCTCCGGCCCGGTCACCGGGTTGAGGTGCCGCAGCAGGCCGTGTCCGATGCCCCCCGCCGGGAGCGAGGCCAGGTGCTCCCTGATCCGGGCCAGTGCCGCGTCGAGCGCCGGCCCACCGGCGAGCGCGTCGGCCAGGTCCACCGCTCCCGGGTCCAGGCGGACGGGGACGACGCTGGTGAACCAGCCGACCGTGCGTGACAGGTCCGCGTTGCCCCCCATTTCCTCCTCGCGGCCGTGGCCTTCCAGGTCGACCAGGACCGCGTTGCCGGGGCTCCGCCCGTCCGTACGGCGGCGCCAGTCGGCGACGGCCAGCGCCAGAGCGGTCAGCAGCACGTCGTTGACGGTCGCCCCGAAGGCGGCGGGCACCCGGCTGAGCAGCGGGGCCGTCCGGTCGGCGGGCAGGGTGAGGGACAGGTAGCGCGTGGTGGCGACCACATCCCGCTCGGGGTCGAGGGGCGGAGCCACGGGGATCGCGTCGCCGCCCGAGAGGATCGAGGTCCACAGCGGGAGCTCGTCCTCGCGGGCCGGGTCGGTGGCGCGCTCGCCCAGCAGCTCCGACCAGCGGCGGAACGACAGGTCGACCGGCGCGAGCGCCACCGGCCTGCCCGCTGCCACGTCCTGCCAGGCGGCGGCCAGGTCGGGGAGGATGACGCGCCAGGACACGCCGTCCACCACCAGGTGATGGATCAGCAGCAGCAGCCGTCCGGGGACGCCCGATCCGGCGTCGAACCAGACCGCCCGCACCATGGCGCCCGTGTCCGGGTCGAGGCGGGAGCGGGCCGCGTGGGCCTGCTCGGCGATGACCGCGCGAAGTGCCGCCCCATCGGCTCCCGCCGTGTCGACCCGCACGAGCCAGGACGCCACATCGGCCGCGCCGGGCGGGGGGACCCGCAACGACCATTGCTCGGCCTCACCCAGGTCCACGGGGTCGGGGACTCGCGACGACCGCTGCCCGGCCGCGTCGGCCGGTCCGGTACGGGTGCGCACCAGATGGGCCCGGAGCATGTCGTGCCGGTCCACCACGGCCTGGAGCACGGACCTCAGTCCGTGTTCGTCCAGGTCAGCCGGGGTCTGCAGCAGTGCCGCCTGGTGGTACCCCCGGATCGGGCCGCCGCGCTCCCGCATGGCGTGCATGATCGGGGTCAGCGGCACCGTACCTGTGCCGTCGTCGTGCGTACGGCCTCCGGCGTCCGGGCCCGGCACGACGGCGACCGTGGCCAGCGCCGCGACCGTACGGTGCTGGAACACCTGGCGTGGAGTGATCTTCAGACCCGCGGCGCGGGACCGGCTGACCAGCTGCATCGCGACGATGCTGTCACCGCCGAGGGTGAAGAAGTCGTCGTCGACACCGGCCTCGGGCAGGCCGAGCACCTCGGCGACGACGGCCACGAGGGTGCGCTCGACGTCGCCGGCCGGCTCGCGCCCGCCGCCGCGCGTGGTGAAGTCGGGTGCGGGGAGGGCCTTGCGGTCGAGCTTGCCGTTGGACAGCAGCGGCAGCTCGTCCAGGACGACGACCGCCGCCGGCACCATGTACTCCGGCAGCGAGGCCGCGACATGAGCGCGCAACGCGGCCGGATCCACGGATCCGGGGTTCTCGGCCGGGATCACATAGGCGACCAGTCTCTTGACCCGGGGGCGGTCCTCGCGGGCGACGACCACAGCCTGGGCGACTGACTCGTGCCGGTCAAGCACGGCCTCGATCTCGGCCGGCTCGATGCGGAAGCCGCGGATCTTCACCTGGTCGTCGGCCCGTCCTGCGTACTCCAGCCGCCCGTCGGCGGTCCAGCGGGCCACGTCGCCGGTGCGGTACATGCGCGCGCCGGCGTCGTCGAACAGCTCTCCGAAGGGGTCGGCGACGAAGCGCTCGGCGGACAGGGCCGGGCGGCCGAGGTAGCCCCGGGCCAGCCCCGCCCCGGCCAGATACAGCTCGCCGGTGACACCGGGCGGCACGGGCCGCAGGGCGGCGTCGAGCACGTAGGCGCGGGTGTTGCCGACCGGCCGTCCGACCAGCGGGGATCCGCTGTCGCGCACCCGGGCGACCAGGGCGTCCACGGTGGCCTCGGTCGGGCCGTAGAGGTTGAACGCCTCCGTGGACCGCAGCCCGGCCAGGTCGTTCCAGAGCGAGTCCGGCACCGCCTCACCGCCGACACCGACCACGGCGAGCGGGCACTCGCCGTTCTCGATGAGGCCGATGTCGGCCATCTGGGCGAAGAACGACGGTGTGACCTCGATGAAGTCCAGACGTTGTTCCCGGATGGCCGTGGCCGTCAGCTCAGGGTCGCGGCGCGTCTCGTCGTCCAGGATGTGCAGCGCGTGCCCGTCCAGCAGCCACAGCTGCGGCTGCCACGACGCGTCGAAGGAGAACGACCACGCGTGGCCGACACGCAGGTGGCGGCGGCCGGTGGCGAGCTTGGCCGGGTCGTGGAGCGTCCGGCGGTGGCTATGGAACAGGTTGACGACGCTGCCGTGGCAGACCACCACGCCCTTGGGCCTGCCGGTGGAGCCGGAGGTGTAGATGACGTACGCGGGGTGGCGCGGGTCCGGGGCGGTGGTGAGGTCGTCCCCCGGCAGTGCGGCGAGGCGGCCGGCGGTCTCGGGCGTGTCGAGCCGCAGAAGCGGGACGTCGCTGTCCGGGAGCGCGATGGAAAGCTCCTCGCTGGTCAGGATGAGGACGGGCCGGGCGTCGCCGACCATGTCGAGCACCCGCTCGGCGGGCAGGTCCGCGTCCACGGGCAGGTACGCCGCGCCGGACTTCAACACAGCCAGGATGGCCAGCATGAAGTCCGCCGAGCGTGGCAGCGAGAGGGCGACGATCCGCTCGGGTCCGGCGCCGTGCTCGGCGAGCAGCCTCGCGAGCCGGTTGGCGCGCTCGTTGAGCTCCCTGAAGGTCCACCTCACCGCCCCGGACACCACGGCGACCGTGTCCGGGCTCTCGGCCACCTGAGCCTCGAACAGCCCGGAAACCGTGCCAGGAGAGGGAACGGGACCGGAGGTGGTGTCGTTCCAGGTTCGCAGGATCGTCTGGCGGTCCGCGGGAGTGAGGATGTCGACGCGGCCGACCGACTGGCCGGCGTCGGCCGTCATCGCCTCGAAGAGCCGCACCATGGACGCCGCCATCCGCTCGGCCGTCGCGCGGTCGAACAGGTCGGGGCGGTACTCGGCGGTCAGGACCAGCCGGTCCCCCGGCTCGACCGCCCAGGTGAACGGGTAGTGCGTCGAGTCCTGGTGGTCGAGCACGGAGAGACGCAGGCCGTCACCCGCCCCCAGCGCGGGCCTCCCGCCGTCGGGGTATGACTCGAAGACGACCAGCGTGTCGAACAGGTCCCCCAGCCCGGCCCGGCGCTGGATGTCGGCCAGACCGAGGTGCTGGTGGGCGATGAGCCGGGACTGCTCGTCCTGGAGGCGGTCGAGGAACGCCGACAAGCTCTCGCCGTCACGGACACGCACGCGGACCGGGATCGTGTTGATGAACAGGCCGATCATCGACTCGACACCGTCCAGCTCCGGGGGCCGTCCGGAGACCGTCGCTCCGAAGACCACGTCGTCGCGGCCGGTGAGCCGGGACAGCAGGATGCTCCAGGCGCCCTGGACCAGGGTGTTGACCGTCAGGCCGCGTGAACGGGCGAGGGCCGACAGTGCCTCGGTGACCTCCCGGGTGACGTGCGTGGTGTGCGTCTCGGGTACGACGGGAGCCCGGTTCTGGTCGGCGGGCGCCAGGTGGGTGGGACCCTCCAACCCGTCCAGCGCCTTCGCCCAGGCATCGGCGGAGACGCCCGCGTCCTGCCGGGCCAGCCACGCGAGGTACTCCCGATAAGGCACGGCGGCCGGCGAAGCGGGCCCGTGCGCGTAAAGATCGCCGAGTTCGCGCATGAGCTGGGGTATCGACCAGCCGTCCAGCAGGAGATGCTGGTGGGACAGGGCCAGGCGGTGACGGCCGGGCCCGAGGCGAACCAGCATCAGCCGCAGGAGCGGCGGCTCGGACGGGGTGAACCGGCGCCGCTCCTGAGCGAGGTGGCGGGTCCACCTGGCCTCCTGGGCGGGCTCGTCGAGCTCCGAGAGGTCCACCTCACGCCAGGGCAGGGCGACCGTACGCGGCACGACGGCCACCGGACGGCCGGAGGACAGGTACCGGAAGCCGGCCCGGAGGTTGTCGTGCCGGTCGAGCAGCGCCTGCCCGGCCTCGCGCAGCCGGGCGGCGTCCAGCGGGCCGTCGATCTCGTACGACACCTGCACCGTGTAGACGTCCGGGCCGTCGTCCCCCGAGTCGAACGAGGCGTGGAACAGCAGGCCCGCCTGGAGCGGGGTGAGCGGCAGGAGTCCGGCGACGCCCGTGGCCGGCAGCTCGGCGCGCTCCTGCTCGGTGAGGGTGACAAGGGCGGTGGGCGACGCCGTACCGTCCACGGCGTGGAGGTCGCCGGCGACGGCGGCCAGCGCGGCGACCGTCTTGTGCCGGAACACGTCGCGCGGGCTGATCACCAATCCGGCACTCCGTGCCAGGCTGACCAGCTGCATGGCGACGATGCTGTCACCGCCGAGGGTGAAGAAGTCGTCCTCGGTGCCGGCGCGTTCGAGGCCGAGCACACCGGCGAACAGCTCGCAGAGCAGTTCCTCGCGCGGGGTGCTCGGAAGGGTGCCGGTCACCTCGGCCGCGAAGTCGAACGCCGGCAGGGCCTTACGGTCGAGCTTGCCGTTCGGGGTGAGCGGAAGCGCGTCCAGCACGACGAAGCCCGCCGGGACCATGTACTCGGGCAACACGGCCCGGACATGCTCGCGCAGGGCCGCGGCACTCGGAGAGGTGGAGGCAGGGGTGACGTAGGCGATGAGGTGCTGGTCGCGGGCGATCACCACGGCGTGGGCCACGGCCTCGTGGCGGGACAGGACCGCCTCGATCTCGCCCGGCTCGATCCTGAACCCCCGGATCTTGACCTGGTCGTCGGCCCTGCCGAGGAACTCCAGCGACCCGTCACGGCTCCAGCGCGCCAGGTCGCCCGTCCGGTACATGCGCGTGCCGGACGGCCCGTACGGGTCGGCGACGAACCGCTCGCCGGTCAGGCCTGGCCGGCCGAGATACCCCCGGGCGAGCTGGACGCCCGCCAGGTACAGCTCTCCCGGCACCCCCGGCGGCACCGGGCGCAGCGCGTCGTCCAGCACGTACGCCCGGGTGTTCCACACCGGCCGCCCGATCGGCACGGCCTGCGCCCCGGGCGCGACCCGGATGGCCGTCACGTCGACGGACGCCTCGGTCGGCCCGTACAGGTTGTGCAGCTCAGCGGGCAGCACGGCGTGGAAGCGGGCGGCGAGGCCGGCGGGCAGCGCCTCGCCGCTGCACATCACCCGGCGCAGCCCCGAGCACCGCGCGGCGCCCGGATCCTCCAGGAACGCCCGCAGCATCGACGGCACGAAGTGCACCGTGGTGACCCGCTCGTCCTGGATCAGCCCGGCCAGGTACGCCGGGTCCTTGTGGCCCTCCGGCCTCGCCACCACCAGCGCCGCCCCGGTGATCAGGGGCCAGAAGAACTCCCACACCGACACGTCGAAGCTGGACGGCGTCTTCTGCAGCACGCGGTCCGAAGCGGTCAGGCCGTACTCTGCCCGCATCCACAGCAGGCGGTTGACGATGCCCTCGTGCGGCACCACCACGCCCTTCGGCCGGCCGGTGGACCCGGAGGTGTAGATGACGTACGCCGGGTGCCGGGGGTCGTAGGACGCGGGCAGCTCGCCCAGGGGAGCGCCGGGCAGCCCGTCCCGCAGCACGCAGACCGGGCGGGCGTCCTCCAGCATGAACTCGATGCGCTCGGGCGGATAGTCCGCGTCCAGCGGCAGGTACGCCGCGCCCGCCCGGTGCACCGCCAGCAGGGCGACCACCAGCTCGGCGGAACGCGGCAGCGCCACCGCCACCGTGCGCTCGGGCCCCGCCCCCATCGCGGCCAGCGCCCGCGCCGTGCGCTCCACCCGGGCGTCCAGCTCCGCGTAGGTCAGGCGCTCGTCGCCGGAGACCAGGGCGAGCGCGCCGGGCGTCCGCGCCACCTGGGCGCGGAACAGCTCCGGCAGGGTGGCGGCGTCCACCGCCCGAGCGGTGTCGTTCCACTCTGTGACGACGAGCCGGTGCTCCCGCTCGTCCATGATCTCCAGGTGCCGCACCGGAAGGCCGGGGTCGGCGACGACCTGCTCCAGCAGCCGTACGAGCCGCTGCGCGATCCGCTCGACCGTGTCGCGGTCGAACAGGTCGGCGCTGTACTCGATCCAGCCCTGGATGCCCTCGCCGTCGCCCCGCTCGATGAAGTCGAAGCTCAGGTCGAACTTCGCGGTCTCCTGGCCGAGCGGCTCCGGCCGGGCGTCGAGGCCCGCGAAGCCCGGGGTGCCGCCCTGGTCGGTCAGGTAGACGACCATCACCTGGAACAGCGGGTGCCTGGCCAGCGAGCGGGTGGGGTTGATCACCTCCACCAGCCGCTCGAACGGCAGGTCCTGGTGCTCGTAGGCGGCCAGGTCGGTGTCACGCACCCGCCCCAGCAACTCGCCGAAGGTCGGCGCGCCCGACAGATCGGTGCGCAGCACGAGCGAGTTGACGAAGAACCCGACCAGGTCCTCCAGGCTCTCGTCGGTACGTCCGGAGATCGGCGCACCGAGGGGGATGTCCTCCCCCGCTCCCAGCCGATGCAGCAGCGCGGCCGCGGCCGCCTGGACCACCATGAACATGCTGACGCCGTGGGCGCGGGCCAGCCCGCGCAGGCCGCGCTCCAGCTCGGGAGGTAGCGACAGGCCGACCGCCCCGCCGAGGTGGCTGCTCTCCTTCGGACGCGGCCGGTCCGTCGGGAGCGCCAGCTCCTCCGGCAGCCCCGCGAGCGCCTGACGCCAGTAGCCGAGCTGGCGCGCCTCCAGGCTGCCCGGGTCGCCGGCGTCCCCGAGCACGTCGCGGTGCCAGAGGGTGTAGTCGGCGTACTGGACGGTCAACGGGGCCCACCCGGGCGCCCCGCCCTCGCGGCGGGCCCGGTAGGCGGTGGACAGGTCGTGCCACAGGGGCCGGTCCGACCACTCGTCGCCGGCGATGTGGTGGACCACCAGGAGCAGCACGTGCTCCTGCGGCGCCAACTCGAACACCCAGGCGCGCAGCGGCGGCTCCCGGTCGAGCTCGAAGCCGCGCCCTGCCGCCTCGGCCAGCCGGCCGGGAAGCTCGTCCTGCGCGACCCGCTCGAACGGGGTCACGACGGGGACCTCACCGGGGTGGAGGACGAGCTGGCGGGCGCGTCCGTCCCGCTCGGGGAACACCGTGCGCAGGCTCTCGTGCCTGGCCATCACGTCCTGTACGGCGTCGCGCAGGGCGCCGGCGTCCAGGCCGCCCGACAGCCGCCAGGCCATCGGGATGTTGTAGGTGGCGCTCGGGCCCTCCAGCCGGTACAGCACCCACAGCCGCTGCTGGGCGAAGGACAGCGGCAGGAGCTC
This sequence comes from Sphaerisporangium sp. NPDC088356, assembly GCF_040685555.1. Lineage (NCBI taxonomy): Bacteria > Bacillati > Actinomycetota > Actinomycetes > Streptosporangiales > Streptosporangiaceae > Sphaerisporangium > Sphaerisporangium sp. NPDC088356. The sequence goes on along the minus strand of NZ_JBFBIK010000086.1, from coordinate 23,821 downwards.
CGTGCGGGGAGCGGGGACCAGGGCGGGCGTGCCGTCCGGCGCCTCGCGCAGCCGTCCCGCCAGCCGGGCGACGGTCGGCGCCTCGAAGACCGCGCGGAGGCTCACCTCGGCGCCGAGCGCCGTACGGATGCGGCCGACCAGCCGCATCGCCAGCAGCGAGTGGCCGCCGAGCGCGAAGAAGTCGTCGTCGACGCCCACCCGCTCGGCCCCCAGCACGGCGGCGAACAGCTCGCAGAGGATCTCCTCGCGGGCGTCGCGGGGACGCCGCCCGGAGGTGAGGGCCGCCGCGTCAGGGACGGGCAGCGCGTGGCGGTCCAGCTTCCCGCTGATCGACCTCGGCAGGGCGGGCAGCTCCACGAAGGCCGCGGGGACCATGTGCTCGGGCAGCGCGGTGGCGACGTGCGCCCGCAGCGCGGCGGGGTCGATGCCCCGGCCGGACGACGGGACCGCGTACGCGACCAGCCGTCGTGCGCCTGGGGTGTCCTCGCGGACCGTCACGGCGGCCTGCGCCACGCCGGGATGGGCGCGGAGCACCGCTTCGATCTCCCCCGGCTCGATGCGGAAGCCGCGCAGCTTCACCTGGTCGTCGGCCCTGCCGAGGAACGACAGGGTGCCGTCGGCGCGGCGCCGCACCAGGTCGCCCGTGCGGTACATGCGGCTGCCCGGTGTGCCGAACGGGTCGGCGACGAACCGCTCGGCGGTCAGCCCGGGGCGGCCGAGGTATCCGGCGGCCAGCCCCTCGCCCGCCAGGTACAGCTCGCCCGGCACGCCGATCGGGACCGGCCGCAGCGCGGCGTCCAGCACGTGGGCGCGGGTGTTGGCCAGCGGCGCCGCCCAGGGCTCTGGACGGTCCGGGCCCGAGCCGTGCCATCCGTAGGCGTCGACGGCGCACTCGGTCGGGCCGTACAGATCGTGGACCACCGTTCCCGGCAGCGCGCACAGCCGGTTCCAGAGCGGGGCGGGCGTGGCCTCGCCGCCCACCGCGATGACTCCGGGACGGTGGCGATCGGGGTCGAGGAAGCCATGGTGGATGAGTTCCTGCAGGTAGGTGGGGGTGAGGTCGACGAAGTCGATGCTCTTTTCCGCCAGGTAGGCGAGCAGGGCGGCCGGGTCGGTCATGGTCGACTCGCCGACGACGTGCAGCTCGTGCCCGGCCAGCAGCCAGAGCATCGGCTCCCATGAGCCGTCGAAGCCGAACGACGCGGCGTGCACCGCGCGCAGCGTCTCACGCCCGGCGGCGCGGCCGGCCGGCTCGATGAGATCCTCACGGTGCGAGCCGAACAGGTTGCTCAGTCCACGGTGCGTGCCGAGCACACCCTTGGGCCTGCCGGTGGACCCGGACGTGTAGATCACATACGCGACCGCGGCCGGCGACACCCGAACCCCCGGACCCGGCGGACCGTCACCGGAGCGGCCGTCCGGAGCGGTGGCGGGCACGGACGGACCGTCACCGGAGCGGCCGTCCGGAGCGGTGACCAGGCGGGGGTCGTCGAGGAGGAGGACGGCGGCCCGCCCGGCGGGAAGGCCGGGGGCGATGGCCGCGGTGGTGAGCACGCAGGCCGGGGCCGCGTCGTCGAGCATGTACTCCAGGCGTTCCGCCGGGTAGCCGGGGTCGAGCGGAAGATAGGCGGCACCCGCGCTGAGCACCCCAAGAATGGCCGGCACCATCTCGGCGCGGGGAAGGGCAAGCCCCACCACGCTCCCGGCCGTCACTCCGTGCCGCGGCAGCAGCCGGGCGACGCGGTCCACCTCGGCGGACAGCTCGCCGAAGGTCAGCCTGCGGCCATCGGTGACCAGGGCGACCTGGTCTCGACGGGTACGGGCGGCCTCGGCGAACAGCTCGGGGACCGTACGCCGTTCCACCGGCCGCGCGGTGTCGTTCCATGCGCCAAGGAACGCCCGGCGCTCCTCGTCCGTCAGTACGGGCAGCCGACTGATCGGCCGGTCCGGGTCGGCGGCGAGGGCGCCCAGCAGCGAGACGGCGCGGTCGGCCATCGCCCGGGCCGTCCCCGCGTCGGCGAGGTCCTCGGCGTACTCCAGCAGCAGGGTGACGCGGTCCTCGGCGGCATGGTCGACGAAGGTGAAGTCCAGGTCGAACTTGGCGGTCCCGACGCGGGTCGGCCACCACTCGGTGGGCAGGCCCAGCACCTGGGGGTCGCCGTCAGGACGGTAGTGGTATCCCAGCATGACCTGGAACAACGGGTTGCGTCCCGGCACGCGCGGCGGGTTGAGCGCCTCCACCACCTGCTCGAACGGCATGTCCTGGTGCTCGAACGCGGCCAGGTCCGCGTTCCTGACCCTGCCCAGCAGCTCGGTGAACGTCGGGTCGCCGGACAGGTCGGCGCGCAGCACCAGGGTGTTGACGAAGAAGCCGACGAGGTCGTCCAGGGCGCTGTCCGTGCGCCCGGCGATCGGGGCGCCCAGCGGGATGTCGGTGCCCCCACCCATCCGGTGCAGCAGGGTGGCGACCGCTGCCTGGAGCAGCATGAACATGCTGGTGCCGGTCTCCGCGCACAGGACGCGCAGGGCGCGGGCGGTGCCCGTGGGCAGCTCCGCGCGCACCAGGCCGCCACGGCCGGTCGGCTCGGCCGGGCGCGGCCGGTCGAGCGGCAGCGGGATCTCCTCCGGCAGGCCGGCCAGCGTCCCGGCCCAGAAGGCGAGCTGCCGCGCGCCCTCGCCGCCCGGGCCGGCCGGCTCGCCGAGCAGCCGCCGCTGCCAGAGCGTGTAGTCGGCGTACTGCACGGGCAGCGGCGCCCACCCGGGCGCCCGGCCCTCGCGGCGTGCCCGGTAGGCGGTGCCCAGGTCGGCGAGGAACGGCCGGTCGGACCACTCGTCGGTGGTGATGTGGTGCAGCACGATCGCCACCACGTGCTCGTCCGGCGCGACCCGGAACACCTCGGCCCGCAGCGGGATCTCGGAGCCGAGCTCGAACGGCCGCGCCACCGCGGCCCCGATCTTCCCCTCCAGCCGATCCGGCGAGCAGTCCTCAACACTGAAGAACGGACCGACCTCGTCAACCCCGAGCACCCGCTGATACGGCCCGGCCTCCTCACCGGGCGAGTCCACCCCGTACGACCCGTCATCGGCGGTCGGCACGCCCGGCTCGTACGGCCCCGCCTTGTCGGGGGCGGGGCTGGCCTGCGGGGGTTCGTACTCGGGGAAGACGGTGCGCAGGGCCTCGTGACGGGCCACCACGTCGCGCAGCGCCTGGTGGAGCGCGTCGGTGTCCAGCGCGCCGCGCAGCCGGAAGACCAGCGGGAAGTGGTACGCGTCGCCGCCGCTGAGCCGTTCGGCCAGCCACAGCCGCCGCTGCGCCGGGGACACCGGGATGCGCCCGGGGCGGTCCGCCACCGGCTCCACGGCCGTACGGGCCGGGCGGCCGGCGTCCGCGCGCTCGGCCAGCAGGGCCGGCGCCGGGGCCTCGAACAGGTCGCGGATGGCGAGCTCGGCGCCCAGCTCCGTACGGGCCCGGCTGATGAGCCGGGTGGCGAGCAGCGAGTGGCCTCCGAGCTCGAAGAAGTCGTCCTCGGCGCCCACGGCCGGCAGGCCCAGCACCTCGGCGAACAGGCGGCACAGCACCTCTTCTCCGGGTGTCCTCGGCCCGCGTCCACCGGCGAGCGGCACCGCGGGTTCGGCCTCGGGCAGGGCACGCACGTCGAGCTTGCCGTTGTCGTTCATGGGCAGCCGGTCGAGGGTGACGAACGCGGCAGGGACCATGTAGCCGGGGAGCCGCTGCTGGAGATCCTCCCGGAGACGCCGCACGAGCCCGCTCGTACCGGCCGCCGAGGTCGGCGTGCCGGCGTACGGAGGCGTGCCGCCGCCCGGAAGGTAGAGGCCCTCCGTGAAGCGGAACTCTCCCCGCACGAAGACGGCGTCGTAGGTGCCGGGCTCGCGCGACCAGGTGGTGAGGACGCGGTAGCCCTCCCTCGCCCCGAGCGCGTGAAGGTCCTCGGGCTCGACTCCCCCGGCCACCGGAGCGCCGCGCTCGCTGCCCGCGCGCGCATCGGGGACACCGGCCACCCGCAGCCGCTCCGCGCCCGGCTCCCGCAGGCGGCGCGCGATCCCATCGGCCCACCCCGTCGCCGATTCCTCGCCGACCGTGGTGGCGGGCCCGCCGGCTCGCAGCTCCCCGCCACCCCGGGCGGTGAGCGCGTCCGTCCAGTGCAGAACCGGCTCGTCACCGAGGCGGGTGTCGGGCTCGCCGTTGTACAGGACGGCGTCGTAGCGGTAGCGGGTCAGCTCGTTGTGGTGCCGGCCGCGCTTGGTACGAAGGTCGACGCCGAAGCCCAGGGTGGTGAAGTAGTCGGGGTCGACGAGGAGTTCCTTCTCCAGCGCGATCCCGCGCTCGACGGCCGCCTGAACGCGCTCGGCATCGGCCTGGACGTGACCGTCCGGGTCGGTGTCCAGCGGTGAGCGGGTCAGCTGGATACCGGTGTGGAAGGCGCGGGCGAGCCTGAGGTTCCGTACGTCGCCGACGAACAGGGCTCCGCCCGGCGCCAGCAGTCCCGTGGCGCCGCGGATGACCTCCGTGAGGTGGTCGACGCTCGGGAAGTACTGGATGACGGAGTTGATGACGATCGTGTCGAAGTAGCCGGTGGGCAGCCCGTCGGTCACATGCGCGGGCCGGCAGCGCAGCTCCACCTTGGACGCCAGCTCGGGGTCGTGCCTCAGATCCTCACCGATCTTGCGGATCACCGGCGCGGCGAAGTCCGTCGCCCAGTACGCCTCCGCCTCGGGGGCCAGCGCCGACAGCAGAAGGCCCGAACCGACGCCGATCTCCAGAACCCGGCGCGGGCGCAGCTCACGGATGCGGGCGACGGTCTGCTCGCGCCACTCGCGCATGTGGTCGAGCGGGATCGGCCGGCCGTCGTAGCTGCTGTCCCAGCCCGCGAAGTCCTCGGTGAGGACGGCCGTGCCGATCTGCTCGTACTCGTCGGAGTAGATCTCCCGCCACTCGCCGATCCACTCCCGTTCCGCGGACTCCCGTTCCTCGCCGGTGAGCTCGGCGGGCACGACGTACCCGACGAGACGCTGCGCGCCGGGCGCGGAGGGATCGTCGCGGGCGACCACGGCCGCCTGGGCGACCTCGGGGTGCTGGGCGAGTGCGGTCTCGATCTCTCCCAGCTCGACCCGGTAGCCGCGGATCTTGACCTGGTCGTCGGTGCGGCCGAGGAAGTCGATGTTCCCGTCGGCGCGCCGCCGCACCAGGTCGCCCGTGCGGTACATGCGCTCGCCTGGCTCGCCGTACGGGTCGGCGACGAACCGTTCGGCGGTCAGCCCTGGCCTGTCGAGATAGCCGCGAGCGAGGCCGATGCCCGCGATGTACAGCTCGCCGGGGACGCCGAGGGGCACCGGGCGCAGCCAAGCGTCCAGGATGTGGGCACGGGTGCCCCGGATGGGACGCCCGACGGTGGGGGTGGCGCTGTCGTCCGTGCCGCCGCCGAGCGTGTTGATCGTGTACTCGGTGGGCCCGTAGAGGTTGTAGCCGTAGGTGCCCTCGGTGTCGCGGAGCCGGCTCCACACCGTCTCGGACACCGCCTCGCCGCCGAGCAGCACGAGCGGGGGGCGGTGCCCGTCGAGGAGCCCCTCCTCGATCAGCAGGTGGGCGTAGGTGGGGGTGACGTTGACGACGTCCACGCGGTGGGTCTCGCAGTACGCGACCAGGGCTTCGGCGTCGCGCCTCAGCTCCTCGTCGCAGACGTGCACCTCGTGCCCCTCGACCAGCCAGAGCAGTTCCTCCCACGACATGTCGAAGGCGAACGACACCGTGTGCGCGATGCGCAGCCGGCGACCTCCGGCGGAGGCGATGGCCGGGCCGAAGATCTCCTTCTGGTGGTTGAGTCGCATGTTCGTCAGACCCCGGTACGGCGTGACGACCCCCTTGGGACGCCCCGTGGACCCGGAGGTGTAGATGACGTACGCCGGGTGCTCCAGGCTGAAGCGGGGACGGTCGGCCTCGGTGACCGGGTCACCGGGAAGCCCTGCCAGCTCCCCGGTCACCACCGGGTCGTCCAGCCGCACGCGGGGGACGTCCGGGACGCCTGCCCGCAGCCGCCGCGAGACGGCCTCGGTGGTCAGCAGCAGGGCCGGGCGGGCGTCGTCGAGCATCATCGTCAGCCGGTCGTCCGGGTGGTCCAATTCCAGCGGCAGGTAGGCCGCGCCCGTGCGCAACACGGCGAACAGCGCCACGACCATGTCGATGGAGCGCGGCAGGGCCAGCGCGACGATCTTCTCCGGGGCCGCGCCCCTCGCGAGCAGCAGCCGGGCCATGCGGTTGACGCCGGCGTCCAGGTCGGCGTAGGTGACGCTCCGGCCGCCGAAGACCAGCGCCGTGGCCTCGGGGGTGCGGGCGGCCTGGGCGGCGAGCAGGTCGGCGATGGTCTCCCTCGGGGCGGGCACGCGTCCGGCGGCACGTTCCCGCTCAAGCTCGGCGCGTTCGGCGGGCAGCGAATGGTCGAGGCGACCGGCGGGCGCGCCGAGGTCGTCCGCCAGCCGCTCAAGCAGCAGGGTGAAGCGGTCCAGCAGCGCCTGGGCTCGCGGGCGGTCGATGACGTCGGGCCGGTGCGCGAGGGTGACCCGGATGCGCTCCCCCGGCGTCACGATGAGGTTGACGGGATAGTGGGTGGCGTCCACGTTGGCGACGGCGGTGGCGCCGTGCCGGTCGGAAAGCTCCGCCAGCCGCGCCTCGGTGTCGCTGTCGCGCAGCACGAAGAGCGTGTCGAACAGCTGCCGGTGCCCGGTCTCCGCCTGCAGTACGCCAAGGCCCAGATACTCGTACGGCATGAGGGCCAGGCGCTCGCCCTGGACGCGCCGCAGCAGGTCAAGCACGGGCTCGGCCGGGTCGAAGGCGATGCGGGCGGGGACCGTGTTGAGGAACATGCCGATGACGTTCTCGACATCCGGCACCTCGCTCGGACGGCCCGCGACCGTCGTGCCGAACACCACGTCGGTACGTCCGGTCGCGGCGGCCAGCACCAGGCCCCAGGCGGTGTTGAGCAGCGTGTTGAGGGTCAGCCCCTCGCGGCGGGCGGCGTCACGCATCCGGTTCCCGAGGCCTTCGGGAAGGACGGCGTCCATGCTCTCCGGGATGACCGGTCGCGGGCCCTGGCCCGCGGTGGCCGCGAGCAGGGTGGGCTCCTCCAGGCCGGCGAGCGCGGAGCGCCAGGCTCGGGCGGCGATCGCGGTGTCCTGGGCCTCCAGCCAGGTCAGGTAGTCACGGTACGAGCCGGGGTGCGGCAGCCCGCGCTCGTCACCGTCCGTCTCGTACAGGGCGAAGAGCTGGTCGAGGAAGAGCCAGGCCGACCAGCCGTCCCACAGCAGCAGGTGCCGGCCGATGACCAGCCGGTCGCCCCGCGCCTCACCGAGCCGGATCAGCAGCATCCGGAACAGCAGCGGCCTCGCCAGGTCGAACCCGCGGGTCCGCTCGGCGTCCATCAGCTCGCGCAGCCGCACGTCCTGCTCGGCGGCGGGGAGGTCCGACAGGTCGGCCTCTTCGAGCGGGATCTCGGGGTCGCCGACGATGAACTGCACCGGCCGGCGCAGCCCGTCGCTGGTGAACCCGGCGCGCAGGCTGGGGTTGCGGGCCAGCAGCACTCTGGTCGCGGCGCGCAGGCGGTCGGCGTCCACGCGGGTGGCGAGGTCGAAGGACTCGTGCACGGTGTAGACGTCAAGGGCGCTGTCGTCGTACGTCGAGTGGAAGAACAGGCCCTCCTGGAGCGGCGCCAGCGGCCAGACGTCCTCCGCGGAACCGCCGCCGAGCCGCCGCACCCGCTCGTACTCGTCACCGGTGAGCACGAACCGCGACGCGCTTGGCGTGGCCCCGACGACGGCACCGCCGGCCACACCGAGGGCGGCGGCCAGCGCGGCGGGGGTGCGGTGCTCGAAGACGTCGCGGGGGCTCAGGTCGAGACCCGCCCGGCGGGCGCGGCTGGAGACGCCGATCGAGCTGATGCTGTCGCCGCCGAGCATGAAGAAGTCGTCGTCGACGCCGGCCTCGTCGAGCTTCAGCACGGCCGCGAAGATGTCGGTGAGCGCACGCTCGCGCTCGTCGCGCGGGGCCCGCGTTCCGGCACGTGCCGCCTGCGGGGCGGGAAGCGCGTCGCGGTCGAGCTTGCCGCTGGGCGTCAGCGGCAGGGCCTCAAGCCGTACATACGCCCCGGGCACCATGGACGCGGGCAGCGCGTCGGCCAGAGCGGCCCCCAACGCGGCCACGTCAAGCCCGCCCTCGACCAGATCAGACGCGTTCGCCGGGACGACGTACGCGACCAGCGTGGTTCCCTGGACGGTCACCACCGCCTGGGCCACGGTGGGCAGGCCGGTCAGCGCGGCCTCGACCTCGCCGAGCTCGATGCGGTTGCCGCGCAGCTTGACCTGCCGGTCGGTGCGGCCCAGGTACTCGATGACGCCGTCGTCGCGGCGGCGCACCAGGTCTCCGGTGCGGTACATACGGCCGCCGGCCGGGCCATACGGATCGGCCACGAACCGCTCGGCGGTCAAGCCGGGCCGGGCGTGGTACCCGAGGGCAAGCTGCACGCCGGTCAGGTACAGCTCGCCGGGCACCCCGGCCGGCACCGGCCGAAGGCAGGAGTCCAGCACCCGGAGCCCGGTGTTCCACACCGGACGGCCGATGGGCACGGTGGTGCGCGCCGATCCGTCATACGGGTGGTACGTCACGTCGACGGCGGCCTCGGTCGGGCCGTACAGGTTGTGCAGCGGCACCCCGGTGAGCGCCTGCCAGCGTGCGGCGGCGGCGCCGGGCAGGGCCTCGCCGCTGCTGAGTACGCGGCGCAGGCTCGCCGCCCATGACGGGTCGGCGGTGATGTCGTCGGCGCCCAGGAACGCTTCGAGCATCGAGGGCACGAAGTGCATCGTGGTGATGCGCTGTTCACGGATGAGCGCGGCCAGGTACGCGGGGTCGCGATGCCCGTCGGGCCGGGCGAGCACCACGGCGGCGCCCTCGCACAGCGCCCAGAAGAACTCCCAGACGCTCACGTCGAAGCTGGACGGCGTCTTCTGCAGCACCCGGTCGTCGGCGTGCAGCCCGTACTCGCCCTGCATCCAGGCCAGCCGGTTGACGATCGCCCGGTGGGTCACGACGACGCCCTTGGGCCGTCCGGTCGACCCCGACGTGTAGATCAGGTACGCCGGATCGTCCGGCCCCGCACCCACGTGAGGGGCGTGGTTTGGCGGGATGGCCGGGGGCTCGGCGAGTTCGATGAGGAGGTGGGTGAGGGCTTCCTGCTCAGGGAGGCGCGGGGCGGTGGCGGCGGTCGTCACCACCGTGTTCGCGCCTGAGTCGGTCAGCATGTACGCGATGCGGTCCGCCGGGTAGTCCACATCGACCGGCAGGTAGGCCGCGCCGGACTTCAGCACGCCGAGCAGGGCCACCATCAGCTCCGCCGAACGCGGAACGGCCACCGCGACGACACGCCCCGGGCCGGCGCCCCCGGCTCGCAGGCGGCGGGCGAGGGTCTCGGCGCGAGCGTCCAGTTCCTCGTAGGTGAGGGTCTCACCCTCGTACACGACGGCCGTGGCCTGCGGGGTACGGGCGACTTGGGCCTCGAAGGCGGCGGCGAGGGTCGTCTCGGCGACCTCCCGTTCCTCACCCGCCGGCCGGGCTCGTGTCGCCTCGTCGTCCGACAGCAGGTCGACGCGCGCGGCGTTCTGCCCCGGGTCGTCGGCCAGCGCTCGCAGGATGCGGGTGAGCCGGTCCGCGATCCGCCGTACGTCCTCGCCGGGAAGGCGCTGGGCGTGGTGCTTGAGCCGCAGGTCGAGGCGGCGGCCCGGCTTGACGATCAGGGCGAGCGGGTAGTGGACGGCGTCGTGGAACTCGTGGCCGGCGATCCTGACCGTGCCGGAGGGGTCGGCGAGATCTGTCCCGGACGGGTAGTTCTCGAAGACGACGAGGGTGTCGAACAGCTCGCCGCTTCCCGCGAGCCCGGCGACGCGCTGGAGTTCCGCGAGACCGAGATGCTGGTGGTCGAGGAGCCGGGCCTGCTCGTCCTGGAGCCGCCCGGCCAGCTCGGCGAGAGTGTCGGCGGGCCGCCACCGGAAGCGGGTCGGCAGGGTGTTGATGAACAGGCCGACCATGGAGTCGATGCCGTCGACCTCGGCGTCCCGGCCGGAGACGGTGGTGCCGAAGACGACGTCCTGACGGCCGGTCAGGCGTCCGAGCAGGAGACCCCACGCGCTCTGGACCACCGCGCCGAGGGTCACACCATGCTCTCTCGCGCGTGCCGCGAGCCGCGCCGTGACGTGCTCGGACAGCTGGACACGCACCTGCCCTGGCCTGAGCCGCGCACCGCCCGCCGGGGCGTCGACCAGGCGGGTCGGCTCGTCCAGCCCCGCGAGCGCGGTCCGCCAGGCCGCACGTGCCGCATCCCGGTCCGCCGAAGCCAGGCGGCGCAGATACTCCCGGTACGAAGCCACCTCCGGCAACGCGCCGCCCTCGGGAACGGCGGGAGTGACGGCATGGAGAGGGGGGGAAGCGGCATCGTGCGGAGAGGCGGATTTCACACCGTTCGCCGCCGTGGAAGTGTCGCCGTTCGAGGCGGTGGCGGGGGATCTGTACATGGCCATCAGTTCGCGGTGAAGGATCGGCAGCGACCAGCCGTCCGCCACGATGTGATGGAACGTCAGAAGCAGGAGGCTGCGGCCGGGCCCGAGCCGGACCAGCGCGCACCGCACCAGCGGTGGGCGGGCCAGGTCGAAGCGGCGGTCACGCTCCCCGGCCGCGACGGCGTCCGCGAGCGACCGCTGCTCCTCGGTGTCCCGCGCGGACAGGTCCACCTCGCGCCAGGGCAGGTCCAGCCGACCGGCGATGATCTGCACCGGCCTTCCGTCCGGGCGCCGGCGGAAGCAGGCGCGCAGCGGGGCGTGCCTGTCCAGCAGTCCCTGGGCGGCCCGGCGCAGGGCCTCGCCGTCGACCGGACCTGCCAGCTCTACGACCTGCTGGACGACATAGGCGTCACCGTCTGAACCGTCCACAAGAGAGTGGAAGAAGAACCCCTCCTGGAGCGGGCTGAGCGGCAGCGGTTCCTCAACGGCGACCGGATGATCACCCTGAACCTCGGCGAGCTCCTCCTCGGAAAGCCGGACGAGCGGGACGTCGGCCCCGCGTCCCCCCGCGCCGTCGGCGATGGCGACCTGGGCGAGGGCGGCGACCGTGCGGTGGCGGAAGACGTCGCGGGAGGTGAGCCGCAGCCCCGCCTTGCGTGCGCGGATGAGCAGTTGGACGGCCACGATGCTGTCGCCGCCGAACGCGAAGAAGTCGTCGTCGACAGAGACCGATCGCAGGCCCAGCACCTCGGCGTACAGCGCGCACAGCAGTTCCTCGCGGGCGTCGCGCGGGGCACGGCCGGAGCTGAGGGTGACGTGGTCGGGCGCCGGGAGCGCGGAGCCGTCGAGCTTGCCGCTCGGGGTGACCGGGAGCCGGTCCAGCGGGACGAAGGCGGAAGGAACCATGTACTCGGGAAGCCATTCGGCCGCGTACGAGCGCAGGGTCTTCATCAGAGTGGTGATGTCCCGGAACGGCACGGGACGATTGGCGTGCGGAAAGGCCCCGGTGTGCGGAGATGCCTCTGCGTGCGGGAAGGCGTCGGCGTGTCCAAAGGCGGCGGCCGGGCGGTAGAGGTCGCCGAGAGGCGCGTCCCCGTAGGCGAAGACCACATCCAGGCTGCCGTCGTCCGCGTGACCGTTCCAGGTCACGGCCACGCGGTAGCCGTACCTGGCACCGAGCGCGTGCAGGATCTCGGGATCGGCGTCGTCCACCGACGAGGCGGGACGGCTGCCGTCCTCGATGGCGAACAGCGCGGCGAGATCCTCGGCAAGCCGGGCGTTGGGCACCTCGTTGACCCGAAGCCGAGCGGGACGTCCCGCCAGACGCGCCTCCAGCCCGCCCACCCCGCCGAGCTCGCCCCACCCGATCTCCTCCCCGCCCTCGACCCCGGCCGGGCTCTCGGTAGCCGGGAGGTGCTTTCGGAGTACGACGTCGTAGCGGTAGCGGGTCAGTTCGTTGTGGGAGGTGCCACGCTTGACGCGGATGTCGGGGGTGAAGGCTTCGAGGGTCGCGAAGAAGGCGGGGTCCAGCAGCAGCTCGCCTTCCCAGCTCACCGAGCGGTCGACGGCCGCGAGCAGGGCCTGCTTGTCCTCCGGGCCGGCGCCGCGCCGGGTCTCGACCGCGGCACGCAGGCAGCGCAGCAACCGCAGGTTCCGTACGTCGCCGACGTAGATGCCGCCGCCCGGGGCCAGAAGCGTGCCGGCCTTGCGCAGCACGTCCGCCAGGTACTCCGCGCTCGGGAAATACTGTGCCACGGAGTTGATGACCACGGTGTCGAAGAAGCCCTCCGGCAGCCCGGTGACGTCGTGCGCGGGCTGGGCACGCAGCTCCACCCGGCCGGCCAGTTCCGGCACCGCCCCCACCCGCGCGCGCAGCGACCTCACTGCCTCCTGCGAGACGTCCGTACCCCAGTACACCTCGCAGCCGGGGGCGACGCGGGAGAGGATGAGCCCGCTGCCGACGCCGATCTCCATCACCCGGCGCGGGCGCAGTTCCTGGATGCGGGCGACCGTGGCGTCCCGCCACTCGCGCATCTCCTCGACCGGGATGGGCAGGCCGTCGTACATGCTGTTCCAGCCGGCGAAGTTCTCCAGGAAGCCCTCAGAGCCGGCGGCCGAGTAGAGCAGTTCGTGGAGGTCCTTCCACTCCTCGACCTGCTCGGTCTCGTCGTGGCCCGGCTCAGCGGTGAGGGACGGGACGACGTAGGCGGCCAGCCGCCGGTCGCCGGGACGGTCCTCGCGGACCACGACCGCGACCTGGTCCACGGCCGGGTGCCCCCGCAGCACGGACTCGATCTCTCCCGGCTCGATGCGGAAGCCACGGATCTTCACCTGCGCGTCGGCGCGGCCGAGGAACTCAAGCCGCCCGTCGGCCTTCCATCGCACCAGGTCACCCGTGCGATACAGCCGCTCCCCCGGCGTGCCGAACGGGTCGGCGACGAACCGCTCGGCGGTCAGGTCAGCCCGTCCGAGGTAGCCGCGCGCCAGGCCCGCCCCGCCGAGGTACAGCTCGCCCGCGACCCCCGCCGGGACCGGCCGGAGGCGGGCGTCGAGCACGTACGCCCGGGTGCCGGGGTCGGGGCCGCCGATGGGCACGATGGTGCCGGACGGGGTGCCGGGGTCGCACAGGCCGAGAGTGGAGTTGGTGGTCGCCTCGGTCGGGCCGTAGGCGTTGAACATCATCCGGCCGCGCGCGTAGCGGCCGACCAGCTCGGGTGAGACGCGCTCGGTGCCGGCCAGCAGGGTGGCGGCCGGAGGCAGCAGGACGTCGTCCGGCATGGCGGCGAGCAGGGCCGGGGGAAGGATCATGAACGTGACGCCGTTGGCGTTCGCGTAGTGGGCGAGCGGCGCGCCGGGCACCCGCAGCTCCGAAGGTACGACGACGAGGCGGCCCCCGGAGAGCAGGCCGAGGCACAGGTCCCAGAAGGCCACGTCGAAGCTGGGCGAGGAGAACTGCAGCACACGGCTGTCCGGCCCGACGCCGAACCGCTCGCTCTGGGTGGCCACGAGCTTGGCCACCCCCGCGTGCGACAACACCACGCCCTTGGGACGGCCTGTGGAGCCGGAGGTGTAGATGACGTACGCCGCGTTGAGCACGGACAGCCGTCCCCGGTCGGCCTCCGCCGGGTCGTGGCTCGGACGGGTCGCCAGCTCCCGCGTGGTCTCCGGCGCGTCCAGGACCAGCGTCTCGACGCCGTCGCACGGCGGGATCGCGGCCACGGTGTCAGCGGTGGTGACGAGGCAGGCGGGCGCGGCGTCGGCCAGCATGTACGCGATGCGGTCGGCCGGGTAGTCGGTGTCCAGCGGCAGGTAGGCGGCGCCGGCCTTCAGGACGGCAACCTCCGCGACGATGAGCTCGGCAGATCGGGGCAGGGCGAGCCCGACGACACGCTCGGGCCCGGCTCCGCGTGCGATCAGCGCGTGGGCGAGCCGGTTCGCACGCTCGTCCAGCTCGGCGTAGGTGAGAACGGTGTCCTCGAAGACCAGGGCGACGGCGTCCGGCCGCAGGCGGACCTGCTCGGCGAACATCTCGGGCCAGGTGAGCGACGGGATGTCGTGGCCGGTGTCGTTCCATTCGACGAGGACGCGGTGCCGCTCGCCGGGGCTCAGCAGTTCCAGTTCGGCGACGGGGACGTCCGGGCGGGCCAGCCCGTCGGCCAGCAGCGTCTCGTAGTGGCCCAGCAGCCGATCGGCGGTCGCGTCTTCGAACAGGTCCGGACGGTACGTCAACCGCGCCTCACAAGCCACGACCTCCAACGGCCTGCCGGCATCCGCTGACACGACCTTCAGCGGCCTGTGGACGTCCCGTGACACGGCCTCCAGCGGTTCGGCGGATTTCCGTGTCACCACCTCCAGCGAGAGGTCCAGCGGTCCCGCGGTGACTCGCGCCGTGGAGATGCCGTCGCCGGTCGCCATGGCCGTGTTGAAGAAGAGGCCGCCGCCGCGGGTGGGCTCGGGCCGGAGATCGGCCACGAGGGTGGCGAGCGGGGCCCGGTGGGCGCGCCCTTGCTCACAGGCGTCGGCCACGCGTCGTACCAGCTCGCCGAAGGTCGTGCCGCCGTCCAGCTCGACCCGCAGCGGCAGCCCGTCGTACCCGACGCAGACGTCACCCGAGCCGCCGTAGCGGTGCAGCAGCGCGACGTACGCGGCGAGCAGGAACACCTCGGGCACGGCGTCGCCGGGGAGACAGCCCTGCGAGGCGGGTACGGCGCCGCCGCGTAGGTGGCCCTGCGAGGCGGGTACGGCGTCGCCGCGTAGGTGGCCCTGCGCGGTGACGCCCACAGCGTCGCCGAAGAGGCGGTGCGGGGAGGTGGCGGCGAGGCTCAAGGCCAGCGTGCGGGTGCGCGTCTCCATGTCGCCCGCAGGGGTCGACGGGTACGGGAAGTCGGCCGGAAGAACCGTTTCCTGCGGGAGCGGAGCGAGCCGCCGGTGCCAGTACGCCGTCACTTCTTCAATAGCCGACACAGGTGACCGCGCCTCCCAAGCTGGACGAAACAGGCTCAAACGAGCCGTGATCGCGACACATACTAAGGTAAGCATTACCTAAGTTAGTAGACCGGCGCCAGAGGAAGCCGCCCAACTCTGGGGGCTACAGTTAAGGCCTGCCTTACCTAACAAAGTGAAGGAAGTCGAAACGTGGAGACAGTTCGGTGACGCGCGGCGCGGGGCTTCGCCCCGCCGTTCTCGTGGCGCTGCTCGGCGCCGTCCTCGTCGCGCTCTGCCTGTCGTCGATCGCGCTCGGCGCCCGGAGCCTCCCCCTCGACCAGGTCGTGCAGGCACTGCTCGGGCACCCGCGCAGCCGGCTGGTCGACGACGTCGTCTGGTCGGTACGCGTCCCGCGCACCGCGCTCGGCCTCGCGGCGGGCGCCGCCCTCGGGTTGTCCGGCGCGCTGATGCAGGCGCTGACGCGCAACCCGCTCGCCGACCCCGGCCTGCTCGGCGTCAGCGCCGGCGCGGCCTTCGCGATCGTCGTGTCCGTCGGGGTGCTCGGCCTGGGGACGCTGTACGGGTACATCTGGTTCGCGTTCGCCGGCGCGCTCATCGCGAGCGTCCTGGTGTACGCCCTCGGCAGGCTGGGACGTTCGGGCCTGACGCCGGTCAAGCTCGCGCTCTCCGGAGTCGCCGTGAGCTCGCTGCTGTTCTCGCTCACCAACGCCGTCGTCCTGACCAACCCCGACGCCCTGAACCGCTACCGCTTCTGGTCGGCCGGCTCGCTCGCGGACCAGGACGGCGACACGGTGCTCCGCATCCTGCCGTTCATCGCCCTCGGCACGCTGCTGGCGCTGGCCTGTGCGCCCGCGCTCAACAGCCTGGCCCTCGGCGACGACGTGGCCGCCTCGCTCGGACGGCGGCTCGGCGTCGTACGGTTCCAGGGCGCGATCGCCATCACGCTGCTCACCGGCGCGGCGGTGGCGGTGATCGGCCCGGTCGTCTTCGTCGGGCTCGTGGTGCCGCACGTCGCCCGGATCCTCGCGCACCACGCGGGCCTCGGCCCCGACCACCGCCGGCTGCTGCCGCTGTCGGCGATGCTCGCGCCCTGCCTGGTGCTGGCCGCGGACATCATCGGACGGGTCGCCGCACGTCCCACCGAGATCCAGGCCGGCATCCTCATCGCCTTCATCGGCGGCCCGTTCTTCATCGCCCTGGTCCGCCGGCGCCGGCTCGCGGAGGTGTGAGCATGGTCCCCCCATCCCCCGGCCCCTCCGGTGGCACGGTCCTCGTCCCATCCCGCCGTACGTTCCGGCTGGCCGTTCCGCCCGTCTCCGGGGTCCTGCGTCCCCGCCTGGTGGCCGTGTGCGTGGCGCTCACGGTCGTCACCTTCCTCGTCTTCTGCTGGGGCGTCTCGGTCGGCGACTACCCGATCGGCCTCACGTCGGTGATGAAGGCGCTCGCCGGGTACGGGGACCCCGGGACGCTGCTGGTCGTCCGCGAGCTGCGGTTGCCGCGCGCCCTCGTCGGGCTGCTGGCGGGAATCGCCTTCGGCGTCTCAGGGTCGATCTTCCAGACCATGACGCGCAACCCGCTGGCCAGCCCGGACATGATCGGGATCACCCAGGGCGCCGGCACCGCCGTCGTCGCGAGCATCGTGCTGGGCTGGGACGGCGGCCTCGGCCCGCAGACGCTGGGGCTCCTCGGCGCGCTTGCCACCGGCCTGCTCGTCTACCTGCTGGCGTGGAGCCGCGGCGCCACCGGCTACCGGATCATCCTGGTCGGCATCGGAGTGTCCTGGATCTGCACCAGCGCCACCGACTACCTGGTGGCCAAGGGCGGGCGCTTCCAGGCGCAGGCCGCGCTCGGCTGGTTGGTGGGCAACCTCAACGGCCGCGACTGGGACCAGGTGGCCCCGCTCGCCCTCGCCGTGGCGGTGATGGTGCCGGTCGCGCTGACGCTGGGCCGCCTGACCCGCACGCTGCAGCTCGGCGACGACGTGGCCGCCGGCCTCGGCACCCCCGTGCAGCGGGTCCGGTTCACGCTACTGCTCACAGGGGTCGGGCTCGTCGCCTTCGGCACGGCCGCGGCCGGGCCGATCGCCTTCGTGGCACTCGCCGCGCCGCAGATCGCGCAGCGGCTCGCCCGCACCGCCTGGCCGCCGCCGGTCGCCTCGGGACTGACCGGGGCCCTGGTCGTACTCTCCTCCGACCTCGTCGCACGCGAGCTGATCCCCAGCACGGAGCTGCCGGTCGGAATCGTCACCGGCGTGCTGGGCGCGCCGATCCTGCTCTGGCTGCTCATCCGCGCCAACCGCGCGGGCTCAGGAGGCTGAACGCATGTCGACCATCCACCCGGACCTGCGGGCGAGCGGCCTGCACCTGGCGTACGACAACCGGCTGGTCGTGGAGGACCTCGACCTGGTCGTGCCGCCGGGCCGCATCACGGCCATCGTCGGCGCCAACGCCTGCGGCAAGTCCACGCTGCTGCGTGCCCTCGCGCGGCTGCTCGCGCCGCGCCAGGGAGCCGTACAGCTCGACGGCCGCGCGCTGCACTCGATCCCGACCAGGGAACTGGCCCAGCGCCTCGGCATCCTGCCGCAGTCACCGGTCGCGCCTGAGGGGCTGACCGTCATCGACCTGGTCAACCGCGGCCGCTCGCCGCACCAGACCTGGTGGCGGCAGTGGTCGAAGTCCGACGAGGAGGCCGTCAACGGCGCGCTGGCCGCGACCGGCATGACCGCCCTCGCCGACCGCGCGGTCGACGAGCTGTCCGGCGGCCAGCGCCAGCGCGCCTGGATCGCCATGGCGGTCGCCCAGGGCACTCCGGTGCTCCTGCTCGACGAGCCGACGACCTACCTGGACCTGGCGCACCAGATCGACGTCCTGGACCTCATCACCGACCTCAACCGGCGCGAGAACCGTACGATCGTGATGGTCCTGCACGACCTCAACCAGGCCTGCCGGTACGCCGACCACGTCATCGCCATGAAGTCCGGCCGCATCGTCGCCGAGGGCGCCCCGGCCGGCGTCATCACCGCGGAGACCGTGCGCGACATCTTCGATCTGCGCTGCCAGGTCACGACGGACCCGGTCAGCGGCACACCGTTGATCATCCCGATGAGCCGCCACCACGACACCGTACGCGCGGAGGCGGCTCGCTAGGGCACCGCGTTCAGGGCCGGGCGGTGAGGTAGCCGCCCATGGTGCGGAAGTAGTCGGTGGCGGCGTGCTCGGTGCCGTCCTCGGTGCGCAGCCGCGTGAGCACCAGCCCTCGCCGCCGTCCGCCGCGGGCGTCGGCACCGCTGACGATGACCACCCCGTCGCCTTCCCGGATGAAGACGCGCCCCGGGGTGCCGCCGTAGTGCGCCCGCGACACGGCGGCCGACACGATGCGGATCCGCTCGCCGCGGTGGTAGGTGAACGCGTTGGGGTACGGATCCGACTGGGCGCGCACCAGCCGCTCCAGGTCCTCCGCCGGCCAGTTCCAGTCGATGCGGCTGTCCTCGATGGACCGCTTGTGGAAGAAGCTGGCCTTGGCGCGGTCCTGCGCGACCCACTTGGCCTGACCTGAGGCGATGAGGTCGAGAGAGTCGTGCACGATGGGCCCGATCAGGTCGACCGTCTTGTGGAACAGGTCGGTCGCGGTGTCGCGCGGCCCCACCGGCACGGCCCGTTGCAGCACGATGTCGCCCGCGTCCAGCTCGGCGTTCATGCGGTGGGCGGTGACCCCGACCTCCTTCTCCCCGTTCATCAGGGCCCAGATCAGCGGCGAGAAGCCCGCGTACGACGGCAACAGCGAGTCGTGGATGTTCAGCGTGCCGTGCGGCGGGAAGTCGAAGATGTCCGGCGGCAGCCACGTGCGCCAGTTGTTGGCGACGATGATGTCCGGCGCCGCGTCGCGGAGCGCGAGGAACAGGTCGCGGTCGTCGGGACGGTTGCGCAGGAGCACCGGGACGTCGTGCTTCGCGGCGAGTTCAGCGACCGAGTCGTCCCAGATCTTCTCGTACGCATGGTCGCTCTTGGGGTGGGTGACGACGAGTGCCACCTCGTGACCCGCGTCCAGCAGGGCCTGCAGCGTGCGATGGCCCCACGTCTGGTAGCCGAACATGACGACCCGCATGAACGATCCTCTCCTTGAGCGCAATCTTGCAAGGTAAGGCTAACCTTATCTAATATGTCGCTGGCATAGGGAGGCGATGCCGCGGTGGACACACTGCAGAGTGGACCAGATGTCACCCACGACATCCTGGGGATCGGTTTCGGGCCGTCCAATCTGGCGCTGGCCATAGCCGTCGAGGAGCACAACGCGGCAGTCCCCGCCGAGGAACGGCTCAATGCCGCATTCCTCGAGAAGCAGCCCCAGTTCGGCTGGCACCGGGGCATGCTCATCGACGACGCGACGATGCAGGTCTCCTTTCTGAAGGACCTCGTCACCATGCGCAACCCGTCGAGTGACTTCAGCTTCCTGTGCTACCTGCAAGAACGCGGCCGGCTTGTCGACTTTCTGAACCAGAAGACGCTGTTCCCGTTAAGGGTCGAGTTCCACGACTACTTCGAGTGGGCCGCCGCCCGGGTGAGGCACCAGGTCTCGTACTCCGCCGAGGTGGTGGCCGTCGAGCCGGTGGTGAGCGATGACGGCGAGATCCGGTGGTTCGACGTGGTGAGCCGTGATCCCGACGACCCTGCTCGCACCCTTGTACGCCGGGCCCGCAACGTGTCGGTGGCGACCGGGCTGGAACCCCACCTGCCGCCGGGGACCGTCCTTTCCGACCGGGTGTGGCACAACAGCGAGCTGGTCCTTCGCGTCGCCGAGCTGGCCGGGGCCGGCACCCCGGTGCGCCGCGCGCTCGTACTCGGCGCCGGGCAGAGCGCCGCCGAGGCGGTCGACTACCTTCACCGCACCTTCGCCGACGCCGAGGTCTGCGCGGTCTTCGCCAAGTACGGGTACACCCCGGCCGACGACAGCCCCTTCGCCAACCGCATCTTCGACCCCGAAGCGGTCGACATCTACTTCAACTCCCCACCCGGGGTGAAGCAGTCGCTGTTCGACTACCACCGGAGCACCAACTACTCGGTGGTCGACATGGACCTCATCCAGTCCCTGTACGCGACGACGTACCGCGAGAAGGTCCACGGCCGGGAGCGCCTGCGCATGCTCAACGTCTCCCGCATCCGGGACGTACGCGCCGTGGACGACCACCTGGACGTCACCGTGGAGTTCCTCCCCACGGGTGAGCGGACCGTGCTCAGCGCGGACATCCTCGTCCACGCCACCGGCTACCGCCCCCAGGACCTCGGCACCCTGCTCGGCGAGGCGGCCAAGCTCTGCCTGCGCGACGACGATGACGCGCTGCGCGTGGGCCGCGACCACCGCGTGGAGGTCGCGCCGCGGGTCACCGCCGGCATCTACCTCCAGGGCGGCACCGAGCACACCCACGGCATGACCTCGACCCTGCTGTCGACCACCGCCATCCGCGCGGGCGAGATCCGCGACTCCCTCCTCGCCCACCGCGCCCCCGCGGCGACGGCCCTCGCCGGCCGCCCCGCCTGACCTGACGAACGAGAGACTCCTCTGTGACCCAGCAAGCCGACGTCTCCTGGACCGCCCCTCACGACGAAGCCGGGTTCGAGCCGGCACCGGCTTACGAAGAAGCGTGGCCGGAGTCTTCAGAGGCTTATCACCAAGCCAGGCTCAAGTCCGCCCAGGCGTACAACGAGGCCAGGCTGGACTCGGCGCTGGACGCTCTCATGCGGGCCGGCGGCGGTACCCCATCCGTACGGACCTCGCCGCAGACCGGGAGCGCACGAGTAGACCGGTCGCGGTCGTCGGTGCGGGCCTTCCCTCTCTGTGTCGGGATGCTGGAGGTCGTATCCGGCGAGCAGCTGTCACCCCTGATGCGACGGGTCGTCCTCCGCCTCGTGGACGCCGGCCCGCTGCCCGTCGAAGAGCCCGCCGAGACGCTCACGCTCATCTGGCCTGCTCCCGGCGCGGACGAGGTCGTACTGCCCGAGTTGAAGCGCTGGCGCTTCCCCGAGACGGCCGGCAGGCAGCACGCGGTGAACCTCACCGTACGCCGCTACGACCGCGCGGCTGGGCTGGTGACCCTGGACTTCTTCCTCCACCTGGACAACGGGCCGGCGTCACGATGGGCGCTTGCCGCGGCGCCGGGCGACCGGGTGGGCTTCGGCGGCACCCGCGTCCACTGGGTGACCGACCCGACGGCGGAGTGGACGCTGATGGTCGGTGACGAGACGGCGCTGCCCTCCATGGCGGCGATCGCCGAGACGCTGCCCGCCGGGCATCGTGCCATCGCGGTGGCCGAGGTGCGCGACGCCGCCGAGCACGTGGCACTGGACGCGCCACTCCCCGAGGTGCACTGGGTCCACCGCGGCGAGCGGGCACCGGGCGAAGGACGCGCGCTGGAGGAGGTCGTACGCGGTCTCGACCTGCCGCCCGGCCGAGGCCAGGTCTGGGCGGCCGGGGAGTCGCTCATGATCCAGCGCCTGCGCAGGCACCTGCTGCGCGACCGCGGCCTCCGGCGTGACGAGGTGTGCGCCCTCGGCTACTGGAGCATCCCAAGAACCCGCCGCACCCCAGACGCGTAGACCCACTCATATCAAACGAACGGAATCCCGACTCCGCGAACCCGGCCCGGCGGGGGTGGGGCGACGACCGCACCGAGCGTGCTCGGCCACTACCGCGCCGCCCACCTCCGGCTCGCTGGTCAGCCTCCTCCGTCCGCGCCTGCGACTACATCACCTGGGTCCACCGTTGTGGTGACCATAGGGACCCTGATGCCCGTACGGACCTTGGTGACCATACGGGCCGTGCTGGCCATAGGGGCCATGGTGACCGTACGGGCCTTGGTGCCCGTACGAGCCCTGCGGGCCATAGTGGCCCTGCTGGCAATAGTGCCAGTGGCGGTGGTAATGGCCGTTGTAGTAGCAAGGATGCCCCGCTTCGTCCAGGGCCCCTGATATGGAAGTGGGTCGGGGTTGGTGGGTTATCGCACTTGCACTGGCGGGCTGGGCCGACATCGTCATGGAAACGATGAGGCTTGAAGCCGCCAATGTACCGGCGGCGAGAGCACGCTTCAGCATGAAATATCACTCCATGTCTGATTGTCGAGCCCGGCGTCCTGCCGGGCTAACGTGGCGCCGTCCCGCTTTCCGTGGAATATGTCGAATCGACGTCACGCTGAAGACGCTAGTTGAGAACAATCCAGGCGGCACCCCAGAGAGGTCAAAGCCTCGGTCCGGGATCATCAAGCCACCCGACCACCCACTGAAACCCACCGCGACTTCCCGCCCGACACCAAGGCGCCACACAACCCCGCGTTCGCCCCTCTTCACGCCCCCAGACCACCGTAAATACCCTCAAACAAGCACTCCCGCAGCTCTTCGCTCAAGCACGGAGCCCTCCGTCACCCCACCAGCAATTCATAATGAAAATCATGCCGAATAATCGAACCCACCGCGAAAACAATCGCAACGTCGAGTACAGAAAAATTGGACGAAGGTCCGAACCAAAACGATCCAGAGGCGGCGCCACACGGTAATAGACAACCAGCGAGCCAACTCAGCCGCATATTATCGCGAGAAAAAATCTGAAGAATGCATACCCGGGCCCGGCCCGGGAGCGCACATCCCATGCCCGCCACGAAGAGAGCTGGACGATAGGGGGTGCTTCTCCGTCCCTCAAATCAATCTTCGAACTACCGCAAAGTACATCCGTCGCCGCAAACTACTGTCGCTCGGACCACCTGAAGACGGCCGGCCGACTCGCCATGGCCAGCGCGTCGCGAATCCGGCCCCCGCTCGGGTGTACTGGCCCCTTACGCCTGGTGGGATCGAGCAGCGACCCCTGAACGCCATGTCACGATCGCGCCCCACGGCCAGATGCACTGGGTTCGGACCGTGGTGGTTCGTTCCCACCCCGCCGGCCCGAGCCCCACAGCGCGATTGAGGTACTACCGGCCCGCCGACCGGTAGTACCTCCTTCTCACGATTGCGTCATGGTGACGCTGAGATTGACCATCCGCCCGGCGCAGACGCCGGTCGGCGCACCTTGCGGTGGGTCAGGGGCTGGTGCAGGTGGCGGTGGGAGTGGCCGCGGTGCCGTTGGCCGTGAAGCCGAAGGTGGTGGACGAGTTCGCCGCGATGGAGCCGTTGTAAGAGGCGTTGCGCACCGTCACGGTGGAACCGGAAACGGTCTGCGTGCCGCTCCACAGACTGCTGATGCTCTGCCCGCCGGGCCAGGTCCACTTCACGGTCCATCCGTTGACCGGCGAACTGCCCGCGACGACCGTCACCGTCGACTGGAACCCACCGGGCCAGCTGTTGACCGTCGTGATCGTCGCCGAACACGCCCCCGTACCCGGCGTAGGCGTCGGGGTGGGCGTAGGCGTCGGGGTGGGCGTAGGCGTCAGGGTGGGCGTAGGTGTCGGGGTCGGGGTCGGGGTTGGGGTTGGCGAGGGGTTGGGACTCGCGGCGTTCAGGGCGTTGAGGACCGAGGTGTAAGCGGCCTTCTTGTTGCCGTTGCCGTCGAACAGGAGCGGGGTGTCGCCCGAGCGCCAGGAGTCGCTGTCGCGCACGCCCCATGTTGTGATGCCGACGCACCGCGACACGGCCAGGCAGTCGTTGGTCACGTTGGCATAGGTGGTGGCCGAGGCGCCCTGGATGTCCAGTTCGGTGATGGCCACGTCGACGCCGAGGGCGGCGAAGCTCTGGATGGTGGTGCGGAAGTTGCTGTTGTAGGCGCTGCCGCTGTTGAAGTGGCCCTGCAGGCCGACGCAGTCGATCGGCACGCCGCGGGCCTTGAAGTCCTTGACCAT
>NZ_JBFBIK010000085.1:0-32133 GCF_040685555.1 Sphaerisporangium sp. NPDC088356 | reverse complement strand
ACCCGATCATCGCGATCGGCTTTCCGTACTCCGAAGCGGTCAGGAGCGTCGCGGCGGAGTTCCCGGGCACCAAGTTCGCGATCGTCGACGGGGAGGCGGCCGGAAACAACGTTTCGAACCTCGTCTTCGCCGAGCAGGAAGGCGGGTTCCTCGCCGGTGTGGCGGCCGGCGGGCGGGTCATCGGCGCCGAAGGCGACGAGGCCCGCACCGCGGACGCCACATTGCGTGACGTCGTCCTTACCTCGATCACCAAGCGAGTCGACACGGTGGTCTTCGACTACCTCAAAGACTTCTCCACCGGCTCTGCCAAGTCCGGTCCCATCGTCTACGACATCAAGGACCACGGCTTCGACTACACGACGACCGGCAACCAGATCGACGGCATCACGGCACGTCTGGACGAGATGGAACGAAAGATCGCCGATGGCCAGATCGTCGTCCCCGGTTCGTGATCGGGCACAGCGACCGCCATGGCCGCGCAGCACCTGCACGCACCGCCCTCGGTGAATGTGACGAGCTGGACGCGGGCGGCGGCGGGCTTGTCGGAGGCCTGGCCATGGAACCTGCGAGACCAACTTGCGGATGCGGCACGTAGTGTCTTCTGAATCAGACACGTATCCTTGATTCAGGAGGTGGCCTGCTTATGGATCTACAAGAGATAGGTGCACGGGTAAGGCGGGAACGCGAACGGGCGGGTCTCACACAGCGGCAGCTGGCCGAGCTGACCGACATCTCTCAGCCCACCCTGGCGCGCATCGAGTTGGGTAGCCGGCCGAGGCTCACGATCGCCGAACTGGACCGCCTGGCCACGGGCATCGGTGTTCCGCTACGCGAGTTGACCTCGGGCAGCCCGGTAAGAAGTCGAGTCCGCATCGCGGCGCGAATGGCCGAGGCGCCCGCCGAAGCTCATGAGGCCGCCCTGCGGCGAGCGGTCGACATACTTGTACTGGATGACCGCCTTGATCGACTACTCCAGACCGATCTGACCGCGGCGGGCAGGGCCAGTCGTTCGGTTGCCGATCTGCCGCTTCCCGACCCCGGTAAGTCCTGTGAAGAGCAAGGTCGCGTGCTTGCGCTGACCGTGCGTAGAAGACTCGAACTGGGTGGCGCACCGCTAGCCGACCCTGCCGAACTGGCAGAGCGGCTCACCGGAGCCGACACCGCTGTGGTCGACTTCCCTTCAGGGATTGACGGATTCACTCTGACCGACCCGGTCCGCGACGTCACCCTGATCGTGGTGGGTACGAGGGCGATAACCGAGCGACAGCGTTTCACCTACTGCCATGAATTGGGGCATCTGCTGTTCGGTGATGGCACCGAGACGCACCTCTTGGATGGAAGTCGCACTCCGGCTGAACTCCGCTGTGATGCGTTCGCGCGCCACCTCCTCGCGCCCCAGGACGGAATCAGAGTGTGGCTCGGCGCTGGTGGCCCACAAGGTCAGGGTGCCTTCAACGAGCGCACATGTGCGCTACTGGCTCGCCACTTCGGGGTCAGTCTGATGGTGATCCTCATCCAGTTGGAGCGCATGGGCCTCATCACCGGACAGCAGGTTGAGAGGTTGCGTGGTCCCAGCGGAGCACAACTGGCGTGGCGCTATGGATGGGGTCCCCAATACGACGGTGAGCAGGAGGTCAGCCGAACGATCCGCCCACCGCAACGAGTACTCGAAAGGGCCACTGCCGCCTACCAAGCAGGCAAACTGGGCATTCGGGTGCTGGCCGAACTAGAAGGCCAGGATCCAGCGGCAACCGAATCAGCCCTGACGGCGGCGGGTGTCGTGCCGGAACCCGCACAGATCCGACGGGTGGATATGGATCGCCTTCTCGCTCGGAGTCGCTCCCGCGAACCTCTCCAGCACTCATGGCAAGAGCAGGAGGAGTAGCGGTGCAGGACCAGGAGGAGGAACCTTCCAGCCCTGATGAAATATGTGTGCTCGATGCGGTCGTGTGCGTCCATTTCGTGGGCGCCAATCTGCAGCCAATTTTGATCGACGTGCTGGAGAGTTCGGGCCTGGTGCTGCAGATCCCTGAGGAGGTGTGCGATGAGGTCGCCGGCAAGGATCATAGGTATCCAGGACTACGGCAGCGCTGGGCAAGGCTTCAGGCGAGTGAGCGTATCCAGGTACTGCCCCGCATAGAGGTCGAAACCGCCCACCCGCGAGTGGTTGAGGTGATTGAAGAAATCCGTGGGATCGAGCTCGAACAGGCTGTCCGTATTAATCGAGACCTGGGTGAAGTAATCGTCATAGCACATTGCGTCCGTCTCGCCGAGCAGAGGCGGAACGTGATGGCTCTGATCGACGATCAGGGCGGTCAGGCGCTGGCTGCTCGCTGGGGGATCCCTGTACTCACCATCGAAAACGTACTGACTTTGGCGATTCACAGAGGCCATTTCCCCAATCGAGCCGACTTGCGCAAGACGTACGACAAACTGCGCGAGTACGGTGACGGCATGCTCCCGTTAGAGAAGAGCGGCCTCATCGAGGAATACCAGCAATGGGAAGTGCAGAGGGACGTTTGGGACACCCCGTAGGCCGGAAGGTAGGATCACATCGCAGTGGGAGCTTGGCGACAGAGCGCCCAGGCTTTGACCGGGCTTTGACCGTCTCCAAATGCTCCTGCTGGAGGCGGACCTTGGGGTCTGGCTGGACGAGACGGAAGAGCAAAAGGTACAACGGCTGCGAGGGCTCGCCCAGGGCGGACTCAACCCGATCATCGCGATCGGCTTTCCGTACTCCGAAGCGGTCAGGAGCGTCGCGGCGGAGTTCCCGGGCACCAAGTTCGCGATCGTCGACGGGGAGGCGGCCGGAAACAACGTTTCGAACCTCGTCTTCGCCGAGCAGGAAGGCGGGTTCCTCGCCGGTGTGGCGGCCGGCGGGCGGGTCATGGGCGCCGAAGGCGACGAGGCCCGCACCGCGGACGCCACATTGCGTGACGTCGTCCTGACCTCGATCATCAAGCGAGTCGACACGGTGGTCTTCGACTACCTCAAAGCCTTCTCCACCGGCTCTGCCAAGTCCGGTCCCATCGTTTACGACATCAAGGACCACGGCTTCGACTACACGACGACCGGCAACCAGATCGACGGCATCAAGGCCCGTCTGGACGAGATGGAACAAAAGATCGCCGATGGCCAGATCGTCGTCCCCAGTTCGTGATCTCAGGCCGATACGACTTCTATCCAGTAGCGGCCGGTGCCGTCCCGATGGGCCCCGTGAATGTCGGTGGCAAGGTCGGGGAACGCCCGGTCGAAGTCCTCCAGTGCTCGCAAGTACGTCATCAGGGCTCCGTCGGCGGGCCCGGTCGCTTCCCCGGGCATCAGCATCGGGATCCCGGGCGGCGTGACCACGACCGTGGTGGCGGCGATCCGGCCGGGCAGGTCGGCAAGCGGGACGCGTTCGGTGCGGGATCGGATCATCGCCTGGTAGCAGTCGGCCGGGGTCAGGACGGGCTCGGGAAGGGTGGTGAAGACCTGGTCGAGCAGCTTGCCGACACCGGAGTCGCGCAGCTTCTCGTGCGCTTGCGCGCACAGCCGCCGCAGCGAGTCCATCGACGCACACACCCGGCGGAGCTGCTCAGCGAGCGCCGTATCGGCATCGGACCGCTCCGTGACAGCGGCAAGGACAGTTCGCTCCATGCGGGACTCCATGGTCGGGGGATAGCGCAGCTCTCCCGTCCAGCTTCGCGCGTAGTCACTTGGCGTAGTCGCATGGTTACCAAATCGACGCCGGAGGCGTGGTACGGCGATGGATTCGCCGATTCGGCGGTTGCTGTTGACTAGGGCAATGGACATGACCTCGCCGAGCCAGCAGGGTCTCTGGGACGGCTGGCATGAGCGCGCGCACAGCGCCGACCCCGAGCCGGTACATCGAGATTTCGTGGACGAATTCCTGTCCCAGCTGCCGCCGCCACATGGAGACCGTCCGTTGTTGGAGCTCGGGTGCGGGCAGGGGCACGATGCCCTCTATGTCGCAGACCGCGGTTATGCGGTGCGGGCGCTTGATCTTTCGCCCATAGCCATTGAACAGGCCAACCGTAACCGGGAAGCGCACCGAGACGGGGAGGTGGAGTTCCTGCGGCATGACACTGCGGAGCCGCTTCCCTTCCAGGCGGAGACGTTCGAAGGCATCTACTCCTATCTGGCGCTCCACTATTTCGACGACGTCACCACTCGGGCCGTGTTCGGTGAGCTTCGCCGGGTCATGCGTCCCGGCGGCACGCTCGCGTTCTGTGTGAAGTCCACCAGCGACCTGCTGTTCGGCAAGGGCGACCTGCTAGAACCCGACATGTACTGCCTCAACGGACATGTTCGGCACTTCTTCGATCGCCGCTATGCCGCCGATCTTTTGCGTTCATGGGAGGTGGTTCGTATCAGGGAGAGCCGTGGCCGCTATCGGGATGCAAGACCGAGCGCACTGCTCCAGGTCATCGCCAGGAGGCCACCGGTTGCGGGCGCCGTCGCCACAGATTGAAATGCTGTCGATCCTTCGGTCGGCCGTTCGTTTAAAGGATGAGGATGTCGGACAACCCGGCGGCGACCGTGAGGGAGAGGCGGCATTGGCAAGATCGTTGTGACCGAGCACCTGACGCTCGACGGTGTTATGCAAGCCCCCGGGCACCCCGACGAAGACCTCAGCCTGGGCGCGTGACCGGGGAATGTCGGGGCCGGCCGGGTCGCCACCAGCTCGGCAGATGGCACGGTGCGTGTGTGGGACGCGGGGTCAGGGGCACTGACCAGCATTGAAAATGGGCACACCGATCGTGTGTTCGCCGCGGCATGGTCTCCTGACGGTAGCCGCCTGGCCAGTGGCTCCGGCGACGATACGATTCTGGTCGGGCAACCTGGGAGCGGCAAACCCGCAGTCGCTGTTACCCACGGCGGCGCAGCTGTTGAGGATCTAGCCTGGTCGCCGGACGGCTCGCGGATCGCCTCAGGCGGTCATGACGCGACGATCCGCATCTGGGACGCCCGACGTCCAAGACCACAGACACGATCACCAGGCCAGGCTACGCAGTCGGCAGGTTGCCACTGAATCGCACGGTCACCGTCTCGGCTGAGCGTGAAAGGGTCGCGTGACTCGTGGGGAACGGTGATCGGCGCGGCACCCGGGCGTTGCCGGCCACAAGCGCGGGGATGCTGGAGGACCGTTCGAGGCCGACGCGGCGGCGGTGCGGTGTGAGGGTCGTCCAGGTGGCAGGAAGCACATTTTCTCGGCGAGTGGCCATTTCTGGATAGAACTGGGCAAGTATGGAGTCACGAAGCGATCTGCAGTAAGCGCGTCAATGGTGTGAAAGTGGGCGAGCAGCGCTGAGCGCGGATCCCTGTCGAGGTGCTCAGAGAGGGGATTGGCATGCCAGTCGAAGATTTCCCGGCCAGGTCACCCGGATTTGGAGATTTCTCGGCGCCGGAGCGCCATTTGCACACCTTTTCCATAATGCCCCTGCACAAGGACCGGCAGGGCGGAAACGTGGTGAAAGTCACCGCGTACTTCGATACCGGCGTCCAGCACCGCATGCACCTCACCGACCAGCGGATCGTGCTGGAACCGCTACGGCCAGGCGCGGCCGAGCGGTGGGCCGAACGGGCCATTCTGGTCGGCGCGGGCCTGCTGTTCGGAGCCCCCACGGCCGCACCTCTCATCCACCAGACCGAGAAGGCACGCGCCGAATCCGACCGGCACCTGCGAACGTACGGTCAGGACGTGCTGGCGATTCCGCTCAATCGCATAGCCGGATTGGAAACCTTCCGGCAGGGTTTCGCGCGCATCTGCCGCGTCGACATCACCGGACTTCCCAAGGACACGCTGGTTTTCTGGCTGTCCGGTGGTGTGGCGGCGATGTCCGCGAAGCGGCTGGAAACCTGTGTCGCGCTCATCGACGAGGCCCGTACTCGTCGATGAGCGGACCGCGAACCCCAGGGCCGTGCGCATGGTGCGGCTGAGTATCGACCTTGGCCGCGATTGGCGGGCGAAGCGGTCCGCGCAGCAGGGGCACGACGCGATGGGCCGCTACCACCGTACGGGCCGGATCGGCGACCTCGACCAGGCCATCGAATCCTTCACCCGAGCATGCGACGTCGTTCACCCAGATTCGAGCTCGCACGCCGAGCACACGTTCAACCTGGCCGTCTGCCTCAGCCATCGCTACGAGCGCTCCGCCGACGAGGCGGACCTGCGGCGTGCGCTGAAACTGCTGGACGAGGCAGCCACCGGCGCGGGCACCCGCTGGCACCTCATCGTCTCCTGCCTGGACGCCAAAGGCTCGGCATTGCTCACCCGCTACCAGTCCAGCGGCCACGGAAACGATCTTCAGGACGCGCTGGAGGCCTACGCGCAGGCCACCGAGCTGATCTCCGGCCCGTCGGTCGGGCACCTCGACCGCCTGGCCAACTACGGCAACGCCCTCCACGAGCGCTACCGCAGGTCGGGCGGGGTGACCGACCTGCGCCGCGCCATCGAATCCCAGACCTCCGTGCTCACAATGCTGCGCCCCGATCATCCGCACCGCGCGCTGCACCAGGCCGCTCTGGGACTACTGCGCCACGAGAACTTCGGGCGCACCGGTGACCTTTCCGACCTAGAGGCGGCCATGGACGCCTTCGTCGCCGCCCACCCCATCGACGACTCCCCGGACCGGGCGCAGGTCTACCGCCATCTCGGCCGGGTACTGCTCACCGTGCACCAGTACACCGACCGCCCGGACGACCTGTCGGGCGCCGTCGAGGCGCTACAGCGCGGGTTCCTGCTCGCCCCCGCCGAACGCCCCGCGGATCCGCAGGCACTCGTCGACCTCGGATCCGGGCTCTGCGCGACGTACGAGATCACCGGCGACCGCGAGCAGCTCGCCGCCGCGATCGACCTGCTCCGGCAGGCACACCAAGTGGTCCCCCCGAAAAGTCCGGGACGGTTCGCCGTACTGTCCAACCTCGCCGCCGCCCTGGCGAGCGAGAGCGAGCGGACCGGCGACCGCAGCGGCCTGGACGAAGGCATAGAACTGCAACGGCACGTGGTGGCCGAACTGCCGCCCGACGCGCCGGCCACCGCCGCCATGCTGTGCGCCCTCGGCCGCTTCCTCGCCCTGCGCTCGCTGCTCACCGGTCGGGGCGACGACGCCGAAGAGGCCGCACGCATCCTCTCCGCCGCCTGCGGGCGAGCCGTGGATGACCCGGCCGGGCTGCTGAGCGCCTCGGACGCGCTGGCCCGCCTCCTGGCCGACCAGAGCCGATGGCCGGAGGCCGCGGACTTCTCGGCCCAGGCGCTGCGCGCGTTCCGTGAACTGCTCGTCCGGCAGCGGCTACGCGGGCACAAGGAGATCTGGCTCAGGCGGCTGCACGGCGTCGCCGACCGGGCCGCCGTCGCCGCGGCGGAGTGCGGGCGGCATGCGGCGGCGGTGGAACTGCTCGAACAGGGGCGCGGCATGCTCAGTGCCCATGCGTTCGAACGCAGCCTGATCGACCTGGACCTGCTGCGCACCCTCGGACAGGGTGAACTGGCCGACCGCTGGGAGCGGGCCGCCGCCGAGCTCACCCGCCTGGAGGCCGCCGACGTGCAGGCCAACCGCGACGTCCTGCCCTCCGCTGGGAACGTCGAAGGACTCGTCGAGGCCAGAACCGCCTTCGACGCCTTGGCGGCCGAGATCCACGCCATGTCACAGGCCGGTGCGATCCTCGGAGCGGGGAACCTGGCGGACATCGCCCGAGCGGCGTCCGCCGCGCCGCTGCTCTACGTCGCCATGTCGGACCACCAGGCCTGGGCGTTCCTCGTGCACGCCGACGCCCGTGTCGACGCGGTGTCGCTGCCCGAGGCCACCGGTACGGCCACGCGACAGGTGCTGGCCGCCTACCAGGCGGCGTACGCAGGCCGCGGCTCCGACCCTGCGAGCTGGCGGGACACCGTCGACTCGACCACCGAGTGGCTGTGGTCCGCGGTGTTCGCGCCGGTCCGCGCGCAGCTGACCACCGCCGACGCACTCACGGTCGTCCAGTCGGGGCTGATCGGGGCGCTGCCGTTGCATGCCGCATGGATGCCCGCTTCCGGCACACCCACCAAGCGCAGGTACGCACTCGACGACCTGCTGATCAGCTATGCCCCCAGCGCCAGGGCACTGCTCCATGCGCAGCGGGCCGTCGCCGGGCCGATTCCGCCCGGCCTGCTCCTCGCCTACGACAGCTCGCTGAACGCCGAACTGGAGGTGGCCGCGGCGCGCCGTGCCTTCCCCGACGCCATGGTCCGCCGGGACTGCTCCCGGCGCATCGCCTTGGAGAACCTCGGAAGCCACGGCCACCTGCACTTCGCCTGCCATGGTCGAGCCGACCCCGACCGGCCGCTGGACGGCGGGCTGCTGATGAAGGACCAGGAGTACCTGACGCTTCGCGACGTGCTGACCCGGCGGCTCCGGGTGCGGCTGGCGGTGCTGTCCGGGTGCGAGACGGCGCGGACGGACCTCGCCATGCCGGAGGAGACGGTCAGCCTTCCCGCGCTGTTCCTGCAGGCTGGGGCCGGCGGAGTGATCGGGTCCATGTGGGCGGTGGACGACCCCACCACCGCTCTGCTGATGGCACGTTTCCACCGGCTGCGGCAGTCCGGTGCCCACCACCCTGCCGCCGCGTTTCGTGAAGCGCAGCGCTGGGTCAGGGACGCCACCAACGACGAGAAGACCGCGGAATTCCCGGAAGCCACCCAGGAAGCTCGGGACAGGATCACGGCGGAGGATCTCGACATCTGGGGGAGGGGGCGCAGCACGAAGCACCCGCAGAGCTGGGCCAGCTTCCAATACGTTGGCTGTTGATACGGCTTCGGCCACGCAGCCTCCCCACGAAGGGAGAGAAGGTTGACCGAGAACAGGGAGGAGTTATGGGCGCGGGCCGCTCACGCGGTGCGCCCCTACCTCAACGACCTGCTGAGTACCGAAGACGCCGAGTCCGTCGGCCGTCGACTCGCCTTACTGCTGGTGCGAGGGCACGACCGAGCCGTGGCGGACGACATCAAGGCGTTGTTCGACACCTTCCCCGAGTTGCGCGACTGGGTCGCGGACTTTCTGGAGAGCGGCCCGCCGCCCGACCCGGGCCGTGATCGCGATCGCCAGGAACGTCACCTGCCGTACCTGCCGCCGCCTGGGTACGGCATGGCTCTGCAGCCCCCCAAATATCGATGCCCCAACGACGGCTACGTCTGGTACCAGCGCTCGGCGTCCATCGACCCGCCGCGCTGTCCCTGTGGCGCGGAATTGGAGCGGGCGGACTCCACCTGATGCTGGGCGACCTGTGGAACGGGCTGACCGCAGGGCTCGCCAAGCGCTGGGTACGGACGGTGCTGGCGCCCGCGGTGGTGTTCTGGGGTGTCGGGCTGCTGCTCTGGGCGGTCGATCACGGCTGGGAGGAAGCCTGGCGGCAGGTCGACGCCCAGGTACGGGGCAGGCCTGTCCCGGAACAGGTCGCGCTCGCCGTGGGCGTCCTGCTGGTGGTCGCCGGGTCAGGGACGGCAGTGGAACGACTCACCACGCCGGCCGTTCAACTGCTGGAGGGCTACCACTGGCCGGTCCGCCTGTTCGACTGGCGGTCGAGACGGCACAACAGCCGCGTCGCCGCCATGGAGCGCACCTGGGCCGAACTCGCCGCAGGGCTCTCAGGCCGCGGCGCCGCCGAGCAGAACCGTTTCATCCTGGTGGACCAGCGGCTGCGGAGGTACCCTGACGCGCCCGAACACCGCATGCCCACCGTCCTCGGCAATTCGCTGCGGGCGGCGGAGGCACGGCCCTGGCACAAGTACGGCCTGGATCCCGTCAAGTGCTGGTACGCGTTCTGGTCCGTGCTGCCCGACAACGCGCGCACGGAACTGGCCGCGGCGCGCACCCGGGTCGACCTCGCGGGCACCGTGTGGCTCTGGGCGCTGCTCTTCGCCGGATGGTCGGCCTGGAACTGGTGGGCGCTGCCGCTGAGCCTGGCCGGTATGTCCCTCGCCTACGGCTGGCTCGTCACCTACGCCCGCCAGTACGGCGACCTGGTCGAAGCCACCTTCGACGTGCACCGCTGGGCGCTCTACGCGGCCCTGCACTGGCCGCCGCCGCTCACCCCCGAGACCGAACGCGAGGAGGGCACCCGCCTCACCGCGTACCTGTGGCGCGGCTCCCACGACCCGCACCCACGTTTCGTGGACCACTCACGTGCCGTGTCCGTCGCCCAGGAACCGCCTGCGGAGGCACGGCGCGGCACCCTGTGGGAGAAGCTGGGCCTGCTTCGCCGAAAGTGATCGGTATGCCTGGGCACGCTGATCCGGTCTGCCCAGGCGCCGAACTCCCGGTTGTCGTCCAGCAGCGTCTCACCGACGTCGAAGACCACAGACATGATCACGTCGACAGCCTTCTAGGTCAGGGGCGTGTCCGCGCACAGCTCGGCGAAGCGGCGGGCGTCGATGTTGCCCCCGGAGATGATCAGGCCGATGCGCGGCGGTACGCGTTCCAGCCGCCCGGCCAGCAGTGCGGCCAGCGGGGTGGCGCCGCTGGGCTCGATGACGATCTTCAGCCGTTCGAAGGCCAGCCGCATCGCCTCGCGGATCTCGTCGTCGGAGACCAGGACGATCTCGTCGACCAGCCGCTTGTTGATGGAGAAGGTCAGCTCGCCGGGGATGTCCGCGGCCTGGCCATCGGCGATCGTCCGCGGTACGGGGATGGACACCCGCTCGCCCGCGCTGAGCGACCGCTTGGTGTCGTCGCCCGCCTCGGGCTCCACGCCGATCACCCGCATGGCGGGTCGCAGCCCCTTGGCCGCCGTCGCGCTGCCCGCCATCAGGCCACCGCCGCCGATCGGCACCAGCAGCGCGTCGAGCTCGCCGGCCTCCTCGATCAGCTCCAGCGCGGCGGTGCCCTGCCCGGCGATGACGTGCGGATGCTCGTACGGAGGGATCAGCGCCAGCCCGCGATCGGCGGCCAGGGCCTCGCCGATGGCGACCCGGTCGCCGTTGTAGCGGTCGTAGGTGACGATCTCCGCGCCGTAGCCGGCGGTGGCTTCCATCTTGGACTTCGGGGTGTCCTCGGGCATGAGGATCACCGCGCTGCTGCCCAGCTCGCGGGCGGCGAGGGCGACGGCCTGGGCGTGGTTGCCGGAGGAGTACGCGGCGATGCCCTTGGCCAGCTGCGCGGGCGACAGCCGGGAGATGGCGTTGTAGGCGCCGCGGAACTTGAAGGCGCCGATGCGCTGAAAGTTCTCGCACTTGAGGAAGACCTCCGCGCCGGCGAGGGCATCCAGAGTGCGCGAGCGCAGGACGGGCGTGCGGTGGGCGACGCCCTTGAGCCGTGCGGCGGCTTCGTGGACGTCGTCGAGCGTGACCGGGATTGCGTTCGTCATGCTTGGCGCTCCTTGGGGGGCGGATCCGGTATGCCTACGAGAGGTGGTCGCAGGCGGAGGCTCGCGAGATGCCGAGCCGGGCCTGCCACCAACCCAATCTCACCATGCGCTCCAGACGGCTAACCGGTGACCACCTCGCTGAGGACGGCGTGCACGGCGGTGGCGACCTTGGCGGGGGAGTAGCGGGAACGGGCGGCGGCGCGGTGGCGCGCCACGACCTCGGCCTTCGGGCCCGTGGCCACCAGATCCACAAGGCGTGCCTGGAGGTCGGCGACGTCCTCGTACAGCACCGCCGGGTCGTTGCCGGAGACCTCGGGATAGGAGCCGATCCGGGGAAGGAGGCAGTGGTTGCCGGTGGCCATCGCCTCCAGTGTCGCCACGCCGAGGCTCTCGTGCGTGGCCGTGCTGATCTGGATGTCGCTCTGCCACAGCGCCGCGTAGTAGTCGTCGATCGGCAGGTCCTCGCCGCAGACGACACGGCCGGGAAAGGCCGCGGCCATTTCCCGCAGACGCCCCGCCCAAGGAGACTGCTCGGGAAAGTGCCTGGTCACCAGGAAGCGTGCGGCGGTGCGTTCGAGTATTTCCGCCGCCACGTCGAGGAACACCCCTGGCTGTTTCGCGGTGTTCGGCGCGTGGTTGAACACTATGGTCGTGCCATTTCGCGGGCCCGGCCGACGGGCCGCGTCGATCCTTTCGAGGTCGATGGGCAGGCCGACCGCGCGTATTCTTCTGGTCAGCTCCCCGGCCGCTTTCTCGCTCACCGAAAACACGCTGCCGAGAATCGTCCTGCGCATGTACTCGCTGACCACCAGCACCCGGTCCGCCGCCATCAGGTTGCCCAGGTCGGCCCAGCGCAGTTTCGGATAGTGCTCGAACCGGAAGAGGTCCGTCTCGTCCCAGTGGCTGCCGTGCGTGTATGTGACCAGGGGCAATGATGCGGTGTCGTCGAGCACCCACCGGAGATCCGCGGTGAACGGCCAGAGCGCGTGGAAGGCCAGCACCACGTCGTAGCGGCTCGCGGCCACCGCCGTCTCGACGGCCGCGAGGATCTCCCCGGTCCAGACGGTGAGCCGGCGGGCGTTCGACTGCACCACGTCCACCTGAAGGCCGAGCCCGCGCAGGCCCGCGACGAGCGCGTCGGCACAGGTGACGCTGTATCCCATCGCGCCGCTGACCCCGGTGGGCCCGGCGTCGACTGGATGTAGATAAGTCGCGACAAAGAGGATTTTCAATCGGCACCTCCTATGGGAGATTTCCGTTGTGGGCGTGACGGAACATTAAGCCGATCGGATCCTGTATGTCGATCTTTGATGATCTGAACCAGAATCGACCGGCCGGGGCGCGTCTCTTCGTCGATCGGCACACGCCGTGCCGGGAGTTCGCCGAGCGCCTCAACAACGACCCGGCGCAGCAGGTCGTCCAGGTTTATGTCGGTGTGGGGGGCAATGGTAAGAGCGCACTGCTCCGCACTCTTCAGAGGCGTTGCTCCTACCGCATTCCCCGCGAGCATTGGGAGGAGATCCACGGTTATCCGGATGAATTCTTCGTCGACGCGCTGAGCCGTGCCCCCAGCGCGGAGAAGGTGCCGGTGGCGCTCCTGGATTTCGGCGCGCAACCGTCCGGTGTGAACCGGCCACAGGAACCGCTCAGCGCGTTGTTCATGCTCAAACGGCAGCTGGCGGAGGCCGGTGTCCGGACGCCACGGTTCGACTTCGCGGCGGTCTCGTACCTGCACCGCTCCGGTGCGGACGTCCGGGCGCTGGTCAACGAGCTCTTTCCCCGGTCGGAGCTGTTGTCTGCGGCCAGCGTCGCCGACGCGTTCCTCCAGGTACCGGTCATACAGGTGGGCACGGCCCTGTTCGAGTGGATCAACGGCAGGCTCGACAACCTGGTGGAGCAGCGCAAGCTGCGCCGCCGGGTGCCACCGGAGGTGGTGGCCGAGGTGCTCGCCCTCGCCCCGGAACCCGACCTCATGGAGGCCCTGCCCCGGCTCTTCTGCGAGGATCTGCGCGCGGCCCTGACGGGCCGCCGCCCCCCGCATCGGATCGTCCTGCTCTTCGACACCTATGAGGCGGTGGCGGGGGAGGGCCTCCGGTCGCGGTTCAGCAACGTCGGCGGTCCGCGCTGGATCAGGTCGCTGCTCGGCAACCTGCCGCTCGCCGACGGGGCCATGGCGGTGGTGGCGGGCCGGGCCGCGCCCACC
Organism: Sphaerisporangium sp. NPDC088356; assembly: GCF_040685555.1. Taxonomy (NCBI): domain Bacteria; kingdom Bacillati; phylum Actinomycetota; class Actinomycetes; order Streptosporangiales; family Streptosporangiaceae; genus Sphaerisporangium; species Sphaerisporangium sp. NPDC088356. The sequence goes on along the minus strand of NZ_JBFBIK010000085.1, from coordinate 18,587 downwards.
TGGTCGCGGGCGCTCACCGAACCGATCCCCGAGCGGTACGTCAAGATCGACGCGCTGGGGGCGCTGCCCGACCGGTTCGCCCGGGTGTATCTGGAGGAGGCGGGCGTCACGGACCCGGCGCTCCAGGAGGCGCTCGTCTCCTACGCCTCCGACGAGTCCGGCTTGGTCCATCCCCTGCTGCTCGGCCTGTCCACCGATGTGGTGCTCACCGCCGCCGAGCGCGGCCGCAACCTCCAGACCGCCGACTTCCCCTCCGACCCGGAGCTGCGCGACAGGGAGCGTGCGCTGGCCGCCCGGCTGCTGTCACGGATCAACGACGACCTCGAAGAGGCTGTGGCCGCGGTGTCCGCCGCGAGGTCGTTCGACAGCGACCTGTTCTTCCATCTGGGAGCCCAGATGGACTTCCCAGCGACGATGGCGGTGTTCCGGCGGCTGACCGCGTTCTCCTTCGTCACCCCTGTCGCCGGAGAACAGAGGTTCGCCCTCCACCAGCTGCTGCGCCGGGCCATAGCCAACATCGCGCCGGAGCTCGTTCTCCAAGCTCACGAGGTGCTCGCTGCTTACTATGGAGCGGTGCCGCAACCAAACGAGTTCACCCGGCGAATCGAGCACATCTACCACCGCGCCCGGCTCGACCCCGCAGCGGGGGTGGCGCTCTGGCTCGCCGAGATGGATCGTGTGCTGGACCTCAGCCGGTTCGATCTGTGCAGATCCCTGCTGAGCGTGCTCGGCGACCTCGACATGCCCTCCCCCGAGGTCGCGGAGGCCTGCGACTACCAGGTGGCGCGGGCCGAGATCGCCCTCGGCCGCTGGGAGGAGGCCGAGGAGCGGCTAGGCGCACTCCCGGTGGACGCCGCCCGCACCCACCTGCTGAAGGGCGAGCTCGCCTTCGTCCGGGGCGACTTCGAGGCCGCGAAGCGGCATGCCGACGAGGCATTGGCGGCCAGCGAGGACGGGACGGCCCGGCTGCCGTTCCTGATGTTCTCGGCCAACATGATGCTCTTCCTCGGCCGGTTCGACGACGGCAAGCGCCTGTGCCGTGAAGGGCTCGCCATCTTCGGTGCCGACGGGGACGGAAACGCCGCCGTCCTCTGGCACTCGCGCCTGGCCTCCATCGAATTCTTCTCCGGGGAGATCGAGGCGGCCAAGGAGCAGCTGGCGCTGGCGGCGCGGCGGTTGGACGCCATCCCCGAGGCCGACCGTGACCGTCAGGCCGAGGCCGGGCTGCGACACGAGGAGGCCGTCGTCGCCGAAGCGGAGGGCAGGGCCGAGGACGCGCTGCGCGGCCAGGCCGAGGCACTGCGCATCCGCCGTGAGATCGCCGACGTCAGGGGCGTCGCCCACGGCCTCAACGGACTGGCGCTGGCGGCGCTGCAGATGGGCGACGCCGCCGAAGCCGAGGCACGTTTCCTCGAGTCCGCTGTGCTCGCCCGCGACCTGGGGGAACGCCTGCTGTACACCAAGGTGACCCGGGGCCGTGCCGAGGCTGCGACTCTGGCCGGCCGGTTCGACGACGCCGACCGGTTGGCGGCCGAGGCTCTCGCCGGGTTCGAAAGCGCCGACATCCCCTACGACGTCGTCCACGCCTGGATCACCCAGGCCCGGGTGCATCGGGCCCGCGGCGACGAGCGCGCCTGGCTGGAGCTGGTCGACCGGGCCCGGCAGGAGATCGAAAAGGAGGGCTTCGGCAGCCTCTACGCGCGCTGCCCTGAAGTCCGGCCGCCCTCAGCCGAGCGCATCGGGCGGGCGATGACGGCGTTCGCGGCGGGCGACGCGCTCGGCGTCCCCTGGGAGGGCTCGGGCCCGCAATTGATCGACGCCGACCGCATCACCGAGCTCCCGGCGCCAGAGTGGGGCTGGCCGCGCGGCTCGACCTCCGACGACACCGCCCAGATGCTCCTGGTCTGCGAGCTCCTGGCCGACACCGACGGCCGCCCGACCGCCGAAGCGTTCCTTTCCCGGCTCGCCGCCGCGGAGGACGAGATCCGCGGCATCGGCCCGACCACCCGCCGTGCCCTGGATCGGTTCCGGGAGACCGGCGCCCTTCCCGAGCCGACCCCCGGCGAGCGCGCCACCAACGGCGCGGCGATGCGCATGCTCCCCGTCGGCTGGACCACACCTGCCACCGACGACGACCTGCGCCGTCAACTGGTGGAGACGCTGGCGATCGGCACCCACCGTGCCCCCGAGGCGATCGCCGCGGCCTGCTTGGTCGCAGCGATGGCCGCCTGGGCGATCGAGGGTGTAGGACTCGACTCCGTCCTGGCGGCGGCCGAGACCGAGGCCGACTGGGTCGCCGATCACTACGGAGACCCCACCGGGGTCCGCGCCGCCCTCGCCGGCACCTGGACCCCTCCCGCAGAGGGCGTCACCCTCGACGCGCTTGGGACGGTCGCCGCCGTAGTCCACATCCTCAGGACGACACCCGATCTCAGTTCCGCGCTACGCCAGTCCGTCATCCTCGGCGGCGACACCGACACGGTCGCCGCCCTGGTCGGTGGGATCCGCGGTGCGATGGCCCCAGACGAACTCGACAGCCTGGCCTGGCTCCCCGTGGTCGACTTCGACCGACCCACAGACCTGGCCGAACGTCTCCACCGGCTGCGCGTCCGCCGGTACAAGCGGTGATCGAGGAGCCCGGCCGAACGTCTCCACCGGCTGCGCGCCCCCCGGCACAACCGGTGATCGAGGAGATCGCCACCGGCATTCGATCGGCGGCTCGGCCGATCGCGCTGCTCGCCGGGTCGGGGGTGTCCCAGTCTGCGGGAGTGCCGACCGGGCAGGACCTGTTAGAGGACGTGGCCCGGCAGCGGGGTGAGGACCCCGGCCCCGATCCGGTCGCCTGGTATCTCCGGTCGGGCAGAGGCTTTCCCGACTACTTCGGAATGGTCGGGGACGGTACGGACGCCCTACCTGAGGCGATCTTCGATCAGCCTTCGCCCACTCCGGCGCATCTGGCGATCGGGCGCATGGCCGCTGCCGGTCTCGTCGGGCCGATCCTCACGACCAACCTCGATCGACTGCTGGAGCGGGCGCTGCGGGAGCTGGGGGTGACCTTCGAGGTCGCCTACGATCTCGAAGGGCTGGCACGCATCAGCCTGGACAGGGTGGTCCTGCTCAAGCTGCACGGCGACTACCGGGACATCGGCATCCGGCATACCGCCCTTGGGGAGCACATCTACCACGGGGTGATCGACGATCTGCTCGACCGGGTGTTCGCCGAGTTCGACCTGCTGGTCTGCGGCTGGTCGGCGAGCTGGGACGTGCCTTTACGCCGCGCCCTGCGCCGAGCGGAGCGGGGGCGCATCTGGTGGCTCCAATGCGGTCCGCCGTCCGAGGCCGCGCAGCGGATCTTCGAAGTACGACGTCCGATGGTGGCCCCGGTGGACAGCTCGGACGCCGGGCTGACCGCACTCAGCGCGCTCCTCCTCGACATCTAGTGCGCTTCCGCTCGGTACAGGCTGTGATATTCAGTGCTCTCACGTTCGGTACAGGCTGTGATTTGGTGCGCTTCTGTTCGTACAGACCGTGACATTCAGTGTGCTTCTTCTCGGTACAGGCCGCGATCCGCGATGTAGTCCACCACCGGGTCGGGCACCAGATAGCGGATCGACTGGCCACGGCCGACCCGCTGCCGGATCGCTGTGGAGGAGATCTCCCACCCCGGAAGGTGGAGCAGCGTCACCCGATCGCGGAGCAGCAGGCTCGTGCCGGCCAGCTCGTAGCCCGGCCGCGAGCAGAACACGAAGTGCGCCAGCTCGGTGAGCGAATGCGCCTCCCGCCACGTGGTGATCGACGCCAGGACGTCGGCGCCCGCGATGAAGTAAAGCTGGACGCTGGGGCCGTGCAGACGCCGCAGTTCGCGGAGCGTGTCCACGGCGTAGGTGGGACCGGCACGGTCGACCTCCATCCGGCTCGCCGAGAACCTTGGGTCGGGCGCGACGGCGAGCCTCGTCATCGCGTACCGCTCCTCGGCGGCCGAGACCTTGAGAAGGTTTTTCTGCCAGGGCCTTCCGGCCGGGACGAAGAGAACCTCGTCCAGCCTGAGCCGATGCGCGGCCTCACTGGCCTTCAACAGATGCACGTTGTGGATGGGGTCGAACGTGCCCCCCATGATGCCCAACCGGACAGTCATGGCTCAGTATCAACGGCTACGTCGTGCTCACGCTTGGATCTCCTCCCGGGACGGGCGGAGCGAACACGGTCACGGGGCGACACCGACGCGTCCCCGTCCCGTGATCGCCAGTCAGGCCACCTGGGTACTGGACCGCTCAAGATGCGCGGTACTGGGCCGCAAGAAGCGGTGTATTGGACGCCTCAGGCTGCGGGGTATTGGGCCGCCTCATGAATTGGGTAGCAAACAGCGAACCTGCTTGCCGATCGGTGTGAGGGTGACGTCCCAGCCGGGGGCGAGCGCATCCAGCAGCCACAGACCGCGCCCCGACTCGGCCTGGTCGTCATCGGGAGCCGTGCTGGAGCGGACGGGGAGGCGGGCGGGGTTGGGATCATGAACCTTGACCCAGACCCCCTTGGCGTCCTGCTCGACCTCGACGACGACCGGCGCCCAGTTCCCGCAAGCCCGTACGGCGTTGCCGATCAGCTCAGACGCGACCAGCCGGGCGGATTCGGCTGTCTCGCAGTCGACCCCGGCAGCAGCCAAGACCTTGAGCGTCACCTCCCGCACGGCCCGCAGATTCTCCTCGCACACATTCATGTGCACGACAAACCCACCCGGCCTGGCGGCCAGATAGAACCCCAGGGCAGCTGTCGCTTGATCTTCCGTCATGGTCGTCGGCCCTTCCGTCGTATGACCCCAGCTCCGGGAAGACTGCGCCTATGTCACATATTGAGTGCAATTGATAACTCTCGGTGACAAGCGCTACGGCAGAGCATGGACCTCTAGCACCCGTAGTCGCAAGGTTGTCACCCAAACTCGTTCATGATTTTCATGAGTACCGGGCTTGCTACTCGCCGTGATGGAACACTGCGCGTATGCCGAACGCCCGCCCAGTCCCTACCGTTCGCCGACGTCGGCTGGGGGAGTCCCTTCGCCGGTTCCGCAACGCCGCCGGCCTGAACCTCGACGACGCCGCCGCGGCCGTTGGGTGGAAAGCCCCCAAGCTGTCGCGCATCGAGAATGCCAACGCCCACATACGGCCGGCCGAGGTAGCCGCACTGCTCAAGGCATATGCCGTGACTGATCCCGAGGTGTTCAGCGCGTTGGAGGAGCTGGCCAGGGACGCGGGCAAGCGGGGATGGTGGCAGACCTACAGCGGGATCGTCGCACCGGCGTACGCCGACTACATCTCCCTCGAATCCGATAGCGACAGCATCCGCATCTTCGCTCCATTGCTGGTCCCGGGTCTTATGCAGACCGCCGCGTACGCACGAGAGACCATCGCCGGCATCACCATGACGCGCACTCCCGAGGAGATCGCGGCCCTCGCGGAGATTCGACTCGCACGTCAGGCGGTTCTAACCCGTCCGAGTGGTCCGCTGAAGGTCTGGGCGGTGATCTCAGAAGCCGTCCTTCACCAGCGCTTCGCGGTCAGGCCGGACACCATGCGGGATCAACTCCGCAGGCTACGAGAAGTCTCGGACCTGCCCAACATCACCTTGCAGATCATGCCTCTGGACGCCACCCCGCACCCTGGCAGCGCCGGCGGCTTCAGCCTGGTCGGCTTCCCGGACGCCATGCCTGACGTCGTACTGCTGGAAAACCTGATCGGTGCCTCATATGTTGAAAATGTCGCAGAGGTGAAGACCTTCGCCGACGCGTTCAACCGGATCGTCGCCACCGCACTGTCGGTGGACGACTCCGTGGCCCTGATCGCCCGCATGGAGGAAGGCACCAAGACGTGAACGACCCCAAGCCGGACCTCTACGCCCACGACCTCTCCACTGCCCAGTGGCGCAAATCCTCAGCCAGCGCCGCAGAAAACGACTGTGTTGAAATCACCAACCTGCCTAACGGCGCTAAGGCTGTACGCGATTCCAAGAATCCTGACATCGAGCCTCTCAGGCTCAACGACTCAGGATGGGCGGCATTCCGCCAAGGCATACTCCATGGACTTACGCCATAGGTGACGTACGCTTCCCCGCTGGTAAGTCCCGAGACTAGCTACTTTGCGGCGGCAGCGCGTATGTACGCAGGCACAACTTCAGCCAGGAATCGGGCTTCATTCTGAGTAAGCTCCCTGGGGAGTTCCAGGTGTACTACACGAGATGAAGACGGGATAGCTATTTCTATACGTAAAGTGCTACTTATTGGCAATTCTCGGGGCGCTTCCCGCGGAGCGACTTTGTTGGCTTTCGTGAGGTTAGGTTGTAACTGCGCGCCGCCACGACGAGAAATCGGAGGTTCCCAATTTGTAGGATCATCGAGGTGCTGCAGAAAAGAGGGGACGGCTTTTCTGAAGTACCGTTCGTACTGATCTCTGGTGCTGGTGGCGAGACTACGGCCCGGTCCAGCCTTGAACCTGCGGATAGCTTCGTCGATATTGAAGGTCCGAAGATCGACTTTGGCCCAGTAATCGTATGATTCAAGCACTTTGATGCATGCGTTTCGCACTGTCCCTGCGGTACCCGGGTCCATTAGTCCATCCTGGTTCTGCATGCTACCCCAGAATTCGATCATGGCTTCAGCGGAAGTTCTCAGCACTGGCACGCTCCACTGTCGCGATCTAGGGTGGCGCAAGCATACACACTGATCGCTAGACATATAAGGCATTTAGCATGTGTCTAACGGGGCATCCCGCCTAGTTCGCGTGGATCTCGCCACCTGATCAGGCACATCGAAGACTGGTCAACGCACCTGAACGGTCATCGCCGACAGTCTTAAAGTACAACTGGCTCTTTTCGGTCACGTGTTCGAGGGCAAGGGCACTGCTACGAGTCACTGCCGCCCGCGTGCCTCCAGCGGTGTCGTCCATGATGAGTAGGTCGATGGGGTGTCCTAGGTCTTCCGTGCTCTGCCCACCACGCCCATGAATGTAGGATGGCGGGATCGCGTCTACTAGGCAGCGATCCTTAAGGCAATCTGTATCAACTAATTTTAGATCGGTGCTTCAAGAACTGCTCGTGACGTGAATGGTCGTCTTGGCCACGAAAAGCTCTGAACTCCCCAAGCTTGTACTTGCGGGTTCGTGGAGTTTCCAAAACTTCAATTTCGAAATCAAGAACTAGGTGCTTGACGTGGATCTCTACATCTTCGGGAGTCATGGGCAGTCCGGTAGCCTTGGCGATCTGCGCAAGGGAGAGATGGCTACTAGCATCCCGCAGTACCTCGTAAACTGGGTCGTGCACTGATTGGGTACGCTGATACGGCTCCGCCTCGTGGAGGAGGGCTGCCTTGATGGCCCTGCCAAGAGCCTCGGCAACTGGCGGCGGAAACGCATTCCCGATCTGGCGATAGACAGAAGTCTTACCCCCTTCGAAATCCCACTTGTCCTCCGGCCTCCACCCCTGGAGAAGCGCCACCATTGCACACGTGAGTTTTGGTCCCGGATTGAACCGGCTTCCCGGCTTAGGTGGCTCATCGGCGATGCCGAGAGCATCGACACCCATCAGTTTCCATGCCATTTTCGCTCTCGTTGGGCCAAGGTCGGCGCCCCCATGTTTCTTTGACCCGCCGACAATTGTGGGAGCTACCTTCGTCGCTTGTTCAGCCCAGGCGTCGGCTCCCTCCCAGCCATGGGAGGCCATGAGGTCACGAAGAGTCTTTCCCACTGTCGGCGGATCCCCTACGGGTTGAGGCCAGTGGAAGTAGGGGGCATCTCCTTCCTGCAGGGCGACAAGCACGAAGCGTGGGCGCAGTTGGGGAACCCCGAAGTCGGACGCCTGAAGCAACTTCCACTCGGCGACGTAGCCAAGATGCCGGAACTTATTCAGCACGTGCTGGCGGTAGGCCGCAAAGCGACGATGGCTCAGACCGCGGACGTTTTCAAGCATGACGGCTCTGGGCTTCAGGATGCCTACCTGTTCCACCGCCCATGCGAACAGGTCGCGCTCGTCGTTGGCGCCGAGCTGCTTGCCGGCGATTGTGAACGGCGGACACGGCACGCCGCCCGCAAGTAGATCAATCGGACGGCGGTCGGGACGCTGATCGTTAGGCGCGTAGTCGGCCGGATCCCATACATTGAGATCGGCCACGTCGCCTTGTGCGACCTTCCAGGCAGGCCGGTTGCGCCGGAGTGTCCTGACAGCGTTAGGGTCCAGCTCGATAGCAAGCTCGTGCTCGAACCCGGCCTTCTCCAGACCGAGGGCTTGGCCGCCCGCGCCAGCGCAGATCTCGATGACGCGAAGCTGCCGCTCGCTCACGGTAGGTCCTTTCATATGTGCTGTACGGCATGGTCGGTTCGCCAGATGTATCTTGCCGAAGAAAAGTGGAACTGGTGAGGCTACGGTGAAGAAGAGTAGGGATCAAGTCCGGGAAGAGGCTCACGCGAAGGGCCTCTACCCCGCTCCGCTGAACGCTGGACGCTCGCGCAACATGCAAGCGAACAAGCGGACCGATACCAAGCCGGAGGTGGTGTTGCGTAGTGCGCTCCACAGACTGGGCTACCGATATCGGAAGGACTTGAGGCTGGAGCTGGACGGAGTCAGGGTCCGCCCCGACATCGTCTTCACGGCGCGCAAGGTTGCTGTGTTCGTTGACGGCTGCTTCTGGCATGTCTGCCCGCAACATGGACGCCAGCCAACAGTCAATGAGTGGTACTGGACGCCGAAGCTGCGCCGGAACATGGATCGGGACCGCAGGGTCAACGCGGCACTTGAAGCTAGTGGATGGCGGGTAGTTCGCCTGTGGGAACACGAACCGGTCACGTCTGCCGTTGAGGCGGTAGTGGCAGCGGTGCGTCCCAACTCGATCGAACATATTGCCGAACCTAGTGCTTAGGCCGACGCTTAGCGAGCTTCGATTGACATGGCACGTAGCCCGAAGGTGGCCTCCACCTCCGGAACGCCGACAGGGGAAACTCGCATCCGTCGCTGACACGCTCGCTTCTGATCCCCATGGTGAGAGGGTATCGGGTTGGTCGATGGTGCCTGACCATAGAGCACCGGCTGCGACGAACCGGCGGATGAGCTAGGCAATCAGCCACGCGGGCCGGGACTCCCTAGCCCCGCTGCGTAGCAAATGATCTTGATCAAGATGTGCAGCGAGTTCGGCAATGCCGCCACGAACTGCCAAGGGAGGTACGTCGAAGCGCGTGGACTCCCAGCGGCCAAGGGCAGATGTGTCATGCGGTACGTGTTGCGTGATCCAGTCTGCATTGACAGTTCCAATGGCCTCAACCTGACGCTCTTGCCCTACAAGCACGACCACTAGACGCCAGTGAGGGTCATTGAGCATGACCTCAAATTCATTGCGGGAGATGTACAGTGTGAGACGTCCGCGGCGTGTGGTGGCCTTGACCTCGAGGTTGAGGCGGAATGCGTCGCTGGATACTTCCACGTCATAGCCGAGTCCGTCAGCATATTCGGCGACATGTGTGACCTTGAGACAGCCGAGATCTAGCAGGAGTCGGACGAGGGCCTGCTCCCCAGCGGACCCAATTTCCTTTCTGATGCTGGTGTCCACCTTCCCCCAGGCCACTCGAACCGCTGCCAAGGTTTCCTGAGAGCTCAGTCCAAGAACCGCGCCGGCCGCAGCCGCGTCCTCCGGTAGATCATCGGAGTTGGTGATCAACTGATCAGCATCTCGGAGCCATAGAGGATCGGCCCCCGCAATCGCGGCTTGCAGGAGGGCCAACTCCATCCTGCTGTGATCAGAAGCTAACCGGCCGTCGCGCGTTACCAGCCCGGTACGGCGAAGCCATTCGAGGGCAGCGCCGTACTGGGTCATGGTTAGATCCGCGTAGTCAGTGTGGGACGCGAACACAGCTTGTGCACGCGCTGTAGACGAGTGTCGCAGATGGTTCAGCCAGCGCGCCGAGGCCAGCAATACTGGCTCAGGAGGTAATGGGGACATCGAGATAGCCCAGTAGCGCCCGCACGTCCGCCATATCCATAACGCCGCCTACGGCAGGCTCTTCTTCCAGGTCGGCCAACTGTTCGACCTCTGGGTCATCAAGGATCGATCCCATGAAACGTAGCTTGGTCTCCAGTCGCTGCTCCACAAGCTCATCGATGGTGCCCTCCGAAGCGAGAACCGTGACGTTGGTGGTGGTGTCCCTCGGCAATCCGAGCCGGTGAATACGGTCCAAACTCTGAAGATAACGACCAGCAGCGAAGTCGCGGTCGACGTAGACGGCGTCGTGGCAGACCTGGTGCAAGCTGATGCCCTCACCCAAGGTCGCAGGGTTGGACAGCAGGACCAGACAGTCAGGATCTTCTCGAAAGCGCTTGATCTGATCTTCTCGATCGATGGTCCCGCCGTGGACCATCGCTGGCTGAAATCGGCTGAACAGGGCTGCCATGGTAGTGAGGCTCCGTACGAAAGTTGACCAAACGATCGTCTTGCGTCCTGCTTCGGCGTTGCCCGCCACGATCGATAAAGCCTCTTTGTACTTCGGAGACATCTCGTGGTCAGGGAGATCTCGAAGTAGCTGGTGGAGAGTAGCGCCCAATGGGACTTCGATAGGAGGAACCCGGTAGCTCAGAGGCTCGTATTTGGTGGTGCCCAGCGTGATCAGCGCGGGGCTCGTCGCCGCCATAAGCAGATACATCACCACGCGTCCGAGTGCGTCGAAGTTGCCCTGCTCTCCAATTGCGCGCGCACTCATCACCCCGGTGAGAGCTGAGTAGATCTCCCGATGGAGGGGCGGAAGCTCTACTCGTCGGACGCGAGTCGTGACTGGTGGAAGGTCGAGTTCCTTCTTGGTCGTGCGGGTGAAGAAAGGTCTAAGTGCTTTGCTGGCATATCGGAGATCTCCGCCAGCGACGGCACGGCTGACCGTCTGGCGTCCTTGCCCGGGCAGCACGAATGCAAAAAGGTTCTGCATGTCCTCTACGCCGTTGGGGGCGGGGGTACCGGTGAGGATCAAACGCTTCTTGGCTCGTGGCCCCAGCGCGAGACATGCGGCGCCGTAGACGCCCGACGGGCCTCGTTTCATCCGGTGAGCTTCATCCAAGATCATCATGGACGGTTCGGCTGTCAGCCATTTTGCCAACGCGGTCTCGTTGGCTGACAGCCGTTCATAGTTCACCAGAATCAGCTCGGCGTTCGGATCGAGTCTGCCTTCAAGTATTTGCAGGCGGAGTGGTCGTGAAAAGCACACCCTATTTTCGAACTGCCAGCTTTCATATGCCGCTTTTGGCCCGACCACAAGAAGACGCTGAACTTCTCCTCTGGTCCGGAGCGCCTGAAATGTCGCCAGACCGACTCGGGTTTTGCCGGCACCAGGCACGCTGAAGTTCGCGCCGTGTCGGAGCGACAGGAGCTTGATGATGTCCCGGGACTGGAAGGGGGTGAGACTCCCCGTCCAGTTAGATCCAAGAGCTTGCCGGAGACCTTCCTCCGATATGAGCGCGGGAGGGGCAGCATTGTCTTCGAGTTGGGCATCGGCCTCTACCGCTGCCTGGAAGCTATCCTGTACCAAAGTGGCAAGCTCGGGCTGCCAGTCCACATCCTCAGAAGGCCAGTGACTCAGCTCCCGGAGATTGACCAGGAGATCGTCGAGGTCCAACTCGACGATGCTCAGTCCCTTCTGTACAGCGGTACGAAACCGCGGCGTGAGCTGGCGCAACTCGGTCGTGTAATGCTCGGAAGACCTCAGGAGAACCGCAGTCCCGGATGCCTCAAGTTCGAGCCGGAGGCTTGGCACGCTTATCGCTACCTCCGGTCCGTGGTGGCGTTTTGAAGCCAGATGAGCCCTTCACCAGGATCATTGACGCCCCGCGACGCTTGCTGCGCGAGCTTCCTGAGCGTGTCCCGCAGGCTGACAAGCGCGTCATCGAGGGGTTCGTAGTCGAACAGGCCTTGGCTGCGTGCCTGGGCGATGTCGTCAATACACAAGAGCAGCAGGTCGTTCACGTCACTTAGTCTTTCGGGTGCCGCCAGCTTACGCTTTCGTAACCTGATGTCACGGCCGGCTGTCGTAAGACCGGACTCAACCGCTTTGTCCGCCGCAGAGATAACCCTGTTCGCCTCAGCGCTTTCCTTTGGGGTCAGCAGGGTCGCGGCCGCTGTCTTAGCCCTCGCTCTGAGGACCATATCCGTGGTTGCGCGTGCCTGTTTGATTTTAGGTGAGGTATCGCGGACGTTGATGTCCAGTCCGGGGATCTTCACGCTGGCCGGTGCTGCGGTGACCTCGGATTTGAGTTCGGGAGCCAGTCTGGGCTTGAGATACTTATCGGTAAAGTTATCCTCGATGAGGCGTACATCTGTCTTGCTTTTTCCGAGCACAATGGCCAGTAACCGGGCCTCCTTCAGCGCGTCTGCCTTCTCCTGATCCTTCGCGCTCGTGTACGCGCGGTGCAGCTCTTTGAGCTTCTCTTGATCCTGCTCAAAGTCGACCAAGCGCATACTCACGGTGCTTCCATCCGAAAGCTTGACACGGCTCCGGTCAATCGCCTCACGGATAAAGCTCAGGATCCATCTGGCCTGCTGGATGGTCTTCTGGTGGACACGGAAGCTTTTAGCGATCTCTGTTGCTCCGCGGCCGTTCGCCTCCTCCTCTTCGATGGCGAGGAGCCAGTTGATGTAGGAGTAGTCGCGTCTGTGCTCCTTGCGAAGCTGAAGCTCCAGCTCCACGGCGCCGATATCTTGCCAGGACCAGTCGCTGGGCAGTACGCCCACGCGAATATTGGGGAAGCCGGAATCTTTGAGAGCCGCACGCCGCGTGTTGCCGTTGACTAGAATGCCATTCGGAGTAATTATTCCAGGATCCTTCTGGCCATACTCTCTTAGGTCATCCAGTAGCCCAGCAAATTCAGGATCTTCGCGGTCTGGATCGGCAGGATTAGCTTTAAGAAGGTCATGGAGGTAATCCTGACTCTCCTGACTCCATGGATCAGAGGTAAGATGCGCGTCCCGATGAGGATCATGCTCGCGCTGTGCACGTATGCGATGAGTCTCCGGATTGTAGTACAGCATCTCGACGGGTACGTCAATAACGTCGATGCTTAGCGGACGGCCGCGCCACTCGATGGTGACGGACTCCCGTGCGCCTTGACCTCTCTGGACTTCGGCCAGCCGCCGCGCTACCAACGACCTGACATCGTTGCCGCCAGGGGGATCCGGCAGGGCCATTGATGATCTCCTAAGGGTGACCTCGTGTGTCGGATGTGTACGTATCATCGTAGGGATCGCCGTAGGTGCAGGCCTTCGGGACGAGTGACGTTTCGATGAAGGGATCTGGGATGGCTCTCCCCGCGTGGGATGACACCAGCTCGAAGTACGGAACCAAGATTCGAGTAGCTCTGTGGCTCGTATCGGTGGTCGGTGAGGGGAACCTGTTCACGAAGGCCCAATTGCGTGACGCCTTCCCAGGGGTAGAGCAGGTCGACCGGCGGATGCGTGACCTCCGGCCGCATGGCTGGCAGATCCTGACCAACAAGGAAGACGCCTCGCTCAGCCCGAATGAGTTGCGCTTTCTCAAGGTCGGCGAAGAGGTTTGGGACCCCAAGAAGGCCACTTCCTCGGGTGACACGCTTTCGAATAAGCAGCGCATGGCCGTGTTTGCCGGCGACGATTTTATGTGTGTTTTCTGTGGAATCTCCGGTGGTGAAACCTACCCAGAATCTGCTCATGAGACCGCCCAGCTTGCAGTGACTCGTCGACCTGTGGAACTCGCCGGTGGTGAGACTGTTATCCAATACGTCACCGAATGTCGGCGATGCAAGGCTGGAAGTCCCGTGAACATGATGGATAGCCTCCCCGGGATGATCGATGCTATTGCTGCACTTGGGCCTGATGAGCGTGAAGTCCTCGCATCTTGGATATCTAAGGGCCGCCGTCAGCCAGACTCCGTCGACCGGCTTTGGTCGGAATATCGCCGGTTGCCGGCAGGCGCTCGTAAGAATATTGCTGAGCATCTTAAATTTACTCCATGACTCTTGCGTCGATGGATGTCATTTCTAGCGCGATCGGGGTGCAAGAGTCAGATCGCTAATTCTCGCAGTGCGCTCCTTTTGTGTGATTTTTGCCGAGCTTCCAAAGTTGGCGTTTGGCGTCAAGGTTTTCTCCTTGGCCGGCGATTGAAAACCAGCGTGCTGCAGTTCCGTTTTCGCCGCGACCAAGAAATAAGTGAGCTAGATGATATGCGGCGTCGGAATGCCCGTGTTTGGCGGCATGCTTATAGTAAAACACAGCTTGATCTCTGTCGCCGAGTCCATGATGTGCCGTGTGTCCAAGACGGTAGGCATGCTCGGCTGCCAAGGCCTGCCCCTGCCCGCTTCCTGGATCGCTCGCCAGCAACTGGGCAGCACCGGCATGGGACATCTGGCTTGCCGCGGCAAGCCAGTTCCTTGCTTTGCGGGGGTGCCGGTCTATAGTCATGACCACTCCGAGACGGTACGCCGCCTCGCCTTGACCCGCACTCGCGGCATGCAACAGGTCAACGCCCAACTGGCCGTACGTGTTGAAGTGCCAACGCTGTTCGGCGGAGAACTCCTCCCAAGGGGCGACTGCAGACGTCTCTGTCATGAGGTTGGGCGTCGTTGCTCCCGACGCCGCAGCCGCCGAGTCCCTGCTGCTGACGTTACCGCCCGACTGGCGGCCAAGGGTATGGCGTGGGTTAGCGAGTTCCGTGAGCCTGGCCCAGGCTGCTCTGGTCTCGGCGACGGGATCCACATCGGGCATGGGACCTCCTTCTCTTTTGGCGTACTCATAGCAAGCCCAAAGGGCTGGTGCTGCTGTTTCCCACGCAGGGAGCTTGGCGTGCTTCCCGGAGAACAGATTGCCTACGGTCGATCTCGGTAGCGGAGTGGTGCGGCCATTAAATCCGCGCGAGATCTGACAGATGATCTCGTAGCTGGGCTTGCCGCATGCGTCGCGGATTCGCTGTAGCTCGAGAGCCACATGATGTTGATCAACATCTTCTCCGGGCATGGACGATTGTCAACCTCCCTCGGGTGGGTTCTGTGTGGCAGGGTGATCGTAGGACGGACAATATACCAACGATCTGACCTTTGCGACATAGTTCCTGCATTTCTATGTGTTGCCTTATTTTGCAAACCATACAGTAGACCGGACAAAGGGGATTCTGGTGACGTACCTTCGCTTACGGCGGGGTGCGTGCCTGTAACGCAACATAACAGTCACGCCGTGTGTTGCCGCCCACTATCTTTCGTCGCCGTCTTGCCGGTCTGAAGGGCTCCCAATTATTCCCAAATGTTCCCAGGGTTTCCGGATGATACGCATCTGGTTGCTTCCGGCCCGGATTCATGGCTTACTACTACTGCCGCCCGGATCGGTCTCTCTCGGGATGGCTCCATGGGGCTCCTTCCCCCGAGGGCAATCTCTCTAGGAGGTGGTAAATGAGGCCTGGCGAAAGTGATGCCAACTCGCCTATAGGGCGCCTGGAAGAAGTGCCGTTACGGCATGTCTGGGCGCACGAGGCGCGTGACTTCACACCCTGGTTGTGGGCGAATCCCGGGGAACTCGGCCGGGTTCTGCGTATGGAGCTGGAATGGACGGGCATGGAACATCCCGTTGGCGGCTACTACGCGGATCTGATCGGGACGGACCGCTCGACTGGGGATACGGTGGTTGTTGAAAATCAGTTGGAACTCGGTGACCATCATCATCTCGGTCAGTTGCTGACCTACATGGCCGGTATCGATCAGGCAACCGGCGTGTGGGTCGCCAAGTCGTTCAGGTCTGAGCACATCGACGCCGTCAACTCGCTCAACCGGCACACCGGAGCAGGTCGGCAGTTCTTCGCGGTGGCGGTTAGTGCTCAGCGCATCGGAGAGTCGTGCCCTGCGCCGGTTTTCCAGGTCAGAGCTCACCCTGAGGGGTGGGAAAAGTACCTGTCCGGGAAGGGGAAGCGTCCGAGGGGGCGGGCGGCTCCGAACCGGCCCTAGTACTGCTGGAGTATCCGGGTCACCCGCCGCCTGGAGTGAGCAGCATCGGCGATCACGGCCTAGCGGACGAAGGGCGGGCGTCCGCCTGAGGTGGGTGGGTGAGCCACTGCTGCCGCAACGGATGGTCCGGGGTGGCCAAGCAGGCGCGGTGCTGGTAATCCCGGCGGGTGGACTGGACGTCGTCTAGGACGATCCATTAGTCCGCCGCGGAAACCAAGAAGCGTCTGACAGGAGCCGCGCCCGGGACACCTATGTGACGTGCCCGCACCTAGCCGGCTGCGGGAAGGGGCACTGCGCGGCCCAGCAGATGCGTGGCGCGGTTGCGGAGCGGTTCGGCCAGGTCGAGGTTGTCGCCGCGGGTGGTGGTGTGGAGGAGTTGGGTGATGACGGCTAGTTCGGCGAATTGGCCGGCGGGGCTGTTCAGCACGTGCGCGAGTTCGGTGCGGACTCGAGTGGCGACCGAGGGAACCAGCAGGCTGTAGCTGTGGAGTACGGCGGCGTCGTAGCCAGTGGGGGCGAGGCCCCAGCCCTCCCAGTCGAGAACGTGAAGGGTGGGCGCGCAGATGTTGGCCCAGTGGAAGTCGCCGTGGGCCGTGGACCAGGACGGAGCCGTGGTGTCGATGGGCGCGCCGAGGAACCGGGGCATGGCGCGGTCGAGGTACTGCTGGCTGACGGAGAAGCGGTGGGTGGAGATCGTGACGAGGTCGTCGAGCGCGGCTCGCAGGGCTGTCCACCAGGTTGGTGGCAGGTCAGGCGCCGTCAGTAGGGTCGGGGACTCCGCGGCGGTACGGGCGGCCAGGCGGTCGAACAGCTCTGCGCGGTATTTCCAGAGTCCGTCGCTCCAGTCATGGGTATAGCGCAGCCGAGGGCGCGGGATCGATCCCGGTATGGCGTTCTCGGCCTCGATGGAGCCGTCCCAGAATGTGCTGTCGGCCTGGCCGGTCGGAGCGCAGGCGATGCGGAGCCAGGCTGGACCGTCTGGTGCGAGGACGGGCCGGCTCAGCGTCCTGCCGCGCCAGCCCCACGCCTCGGTGCCCTGTTCGGGCAGTAGGCACAGAGCGGCCCTGGCTCGGCTATGGGCAGTACGCATCCGCTCGGCGACACCGGGCTCCTCAGGTTCGAGGTACATCAGCCCTCCACGTGGTGGGCGTCCGGCAGAGTGGCCGGCGGGTTCATCACGATGTCGCGGGCCGTCCGGGCGAGGATGGCTTGTGTCCTGGAGGTCAGGCCGACCCGGTTCCAGTGGAAGATCACGTGGTGCGCGAGGACGTCCCGAACGCCTCGCTGTAGCGTGCCGTCGTGTGCCTCACCTCCCAGCCTTCGGCCTGCCTGTTCGAAGGCGGCGACCCAGGGTGCGGCGAATGCCAGTAGTCCGGCGGCACTGAAGAGGGTGGGACCTGGGTCAACGGTCATCAGCCGCTGGAGACCGGCGGTCATGTCGCGCAACCGTTCGGTGGGCATATCAGGGGCAAGGGGCCGCATCTGTGCCACGCGGTGCCAGACGTCGCCCTGCTCGTGCCACTCCTGTCCAGCGCCACGAAACAGAGCACTGCACAGAAGGACGGACAATTCCCGGCGGCCGATGGTGCGGTCGGGTGGCGTGGTGGGGTCGCGGCGGCGCAGGTAGTCGAGGATGCCGCGGCTGTCGGCGTGGAAGAGGCCATGGGCGACTTCCATCCCTTGCGATCCGCCGAACGCGCACGCTTCGGGCTCGTACACGGTCTCCCACCACCGGTCGATCAGGCCTGCTGCGGTGAGGCTGTCCAGGACGATGGTGATGGCCGCTTGCACGTCGGCGAGGGTGACGGCGGGGCTGGGCCGGCAGCGGAGACGCCAGCAAGGGAACTTGCGGATGAACCACCATGCCCCAAGTACGCCTGTGTCCTCTGCATGCTCCAAATAGGGACCCAGGGAGGTGGCCGCGGTGTGCTCAGCGGTGTCCCAGTCGGTGAACGGGATGCGGACCTGGTACCAGCCGTGGGTGGCGGCTTGCGCTTCGAGCGCCGCGTATCCGGCCGACTGGTACACCGCGACGGCGTCGGCGAGGTCGGCGGGGTCCATGGGGATGCGGGCCGCGGCATGATGGAGCGGGACTCCGGCCAAGACGGCTAGGACGCTCTTGGCTGTCTGGTTTGGCGCAAAGCTTGCGAACACCTGGTCTTCTCCTCTCTCGGCCCGAGGGCTGCTCAGTTGATCAGCAGGCATGCGTCCCACCCGGAGATCGGTGGCACGGTGTGCCCGGCGGTGTGGAGAGCAAGGGCGAGGCCCGCGTCACCTTCGAGCAGTCCGGCGTCCTCGCCCTGCCCAGCGTCGCCGTGCTTGGTGAGGAGGCCGGTCAGGTACGGGAGGCTTGCGCTGATCTGGGGCGTGAGTGCGTCGCGGGCAGTACGCCAGGCGGTTTGGTACAGCCCGGCCCAGCCGTGGCAGAGGGTGGTGTCGGTGATCCGGCCGAGCTGGACCGGATCGGACAGGCAGCCGGCGAGAGCCTGCTCGGCCATCTCTTGGCGCCGGGTGTCGCTGGTGGCGATGGCGGCGAGTTGCTGGGCCCGCGCGAGGCCGGGGGTGCCGTATTCTCTGAACTATCAAACGATCATGAAGAGGGGTTGCGGGAGCTTGGC